>NZ_WBRZ01000432.1:0-2905 GCF_008923895.1 Pseudomonas sp. GXM4 | reverse complement strand
CACACATCTTGCAAAGAACACAAAACCCTGTGGGAGCGGGCTTGCCCGCGATGAACGATAACTCGGTCTATCGAGCAAAGCGCTGCGCCCAGCCAACAATATTCTTCGGCCGTGGCGTCGCATAAGTCCGCACCTTCGACGTCGACAACTTCAAACGCACCAGCGATTCGGCAATCATCACCGCCGCTGTCACGCCATCCACCACCGGCACGCCGGTGCGCCGACGGATCTGTTCATCCAGCCCGGCCATGCCGCCGCAGCCCAGGCAAATCACCTCGGCCTTGTCCTGGGTCACCGCCAGTTCGGCCTGCTGCACAATCGCTTCCAGTGCGCGCTGCGGTTCGTGTTCCAGCTCCAGAACCGCCAGACCACTGGCGCGCACCGAGGCACAGCGATCCCACAGGCCGGACAATTTCAGCCGATCCTCGATCAGCGGCACGGTGCGATCCAGCGTGGTCACCACCGAGTAGACATGGCCGAGAAACATCGCGGTGCTGGCCGCCGCATCGGTGATGTCCACCACCGGCACGTTGAGCAATTCCTGCAAGCCTTCGCGGCCATGTTCGCCGTAGCCGGCCTGAATCACGGCGTCGAAGGGTTGATCGTAGGCCATCACCCGGTCCATCACGGCGATGGCGGCCAGGTAGCTTTCGAAATTGCCTTCAATCGATTCGGCGCCGAAGTACGGGGTCAGGCCGACGATTTCGGTACCGGGTGAAGCGACGGCCTGCGCCGAGCGGGCGATGGCGTCGGTGATGGATTCGGTGGTGTTGACGTTGACCACGAGAATACGCATTGAAAATCCTTATTGCGGGCAGTGGTGCGGCCCGAAAACCGGGCCGCGAAGGGATCAGTGGCTGACGTTATCCACAGCGATGCATTCGCCGCTGACTTCGGCGTAATGCGTCTGGCGCTTGGCGATGATCAGGTAAAGCATGCCGGCGATACCGGCACCGATCAGCCAGGAGAACGGCGAAACGCTGTGGAAACCGGGTACCAGGGCCAGGACGATGGCGATCAGCGCTGCCGGAATAAACGCCGCCACCGCGCGGAAATTGATGCCACGGCTGTAGTAATAAGCGCCGTTGGGATCTTCGCTGTAGAGCTGCGGCACGTTGATGCGGCCTTTGCGGATCAGCCAGTAGTCGACCATGATCACCCCGTAGAGCGGGCCGAGCAGGGCGCCGAGGCCCGACAGGAAATACACGATCACCAGCGGGCTGTTGTAGAGGTTCCACGGCAGGATCAGCACGGCAATGGTCGCGCTGATCAACCCGGCGCGGCGGAAGGTCAGGTACTTCGGCGCCAGGTTGCTGAGGACGAACGCCGGGGCGACGAAGTTGGCCATGATGTTCACTGCGACGGTGACGATCAGAAAAGCCAGGCAGCCGAGCACCAGAAAGAATGTGTTGGGGATCGAGGCGATGATTTCGGTCGGGCTTTCGATGATTCGCCCGTTGATCTGGAACTGCGCGCCACACAGCAGCACAGTAATCGCAGCGAACACCAGAATGTTCACCGGCAAACCCCAGAAATTTCCCACCTTGATGGTTTTGCGGCACGGCGAAGAACGGGCGAAATCGCAGAAGTTGAGGATCAGCGTGCCGTAGATCGCCAGCCACAACGCGCCGCCGGCAAAGATGTTGCGCCACATCTCGCCACCGGTCAGCGGCTCGCGGATCGACCAGGCAATGGTCGCGTTGGCCTGGAAGTACATCCACCCGGCGAGCGCGGCTACGGTCAGCAGAATCACCGGCCCGGCAAATGCCTCGTAACGGCGCACCATCTCCATGCCGTAGGCAAGGATCGCCAGTTGCACCAGCCAGATGGCAACGAAGCACACCCAGCCCAGAGTCGACAGGCCGAGAATCGAGTTGTGATCGTATTCAGCGAAGCCCGGATGCACGGCAGTCAGCAAGACGCGGAATACCACTGAGGCGAGATACGTCTGAATACCGAACCAGGCGATGGCGATAACCGCCCTGATTAATGCAGGAATTTGCGCACCGTGAATGCCGAAACTGATCCGGCTGATCACCGGAAACGGCACCCCGGTTTTCTGCCCCATGTACCCGGACAGGTTCATGAAGAAGTACACCAGCGCCGCGCCGATCCCCAGCGACAGCAGAATCTGCCAGCCGCCCAGGCCCAACGCATACAGGCCGATGGCGAACGAGTAGTTGGCGATGTTGTGCACATCATTCGTCCACAGGGCGAAGATGCTGTACTGGCCCCAGCGCCGGCCTTCGGCTTTGGTCGGCGCCAGATCGCTGTTGTGCAGACGCGGGCTCAGTTGCAGCGGATCGCTCAGTCCGTCATCGGGCAACGGTTGATCGAGCGTGGAGGAGGGCAGATTCAGCGCGATGTTATTCGAAAGACTTGTACGCATTCCGGCAGGCTCCTGACGTTCACTCCCGCGATGACTGTGCATGAGCGCTCAGGCTCGACAAATCTTCGTCGCGGCGGTGAAAACATCACTGGTTACGGGGCATCTGCAGCCTGTACGGGATAGGGCGCTTCAGGCTTGCGGATCGAAAGTGTGCATGTTTTGCAGTTTTGTATACAAAACATGTATGCGATAAAGCCAGATTTGTGCCAGTTACAGATCTATGCCGGGCAGCACTGATTTCGAAACGTTATTGGAAGGTGATAAGTCGCTGAAAACCGGAGGTTAAAAACTGACCGATTGCACAGGTAATTATTTTCTTCGGAAGGTTTTGAACAGAATCGAAAAGGCGGGGATTTGAGCGGGAATGTAACTTTTCAGGGCGCGAAAATAAAAAGTGCACACATAAATGGCACCGATGGTGACATTCCTGTGTACACATTCTGAGTGACCAATGAGAACCCTGTGGGAGCGAGCTTGCTCGCTAAGGCGTCATGCCTGACACGAGTTTATCGACTG
>NZ_WBRZ01000431.1:0-2910 GCF_008923895.1 Pseudomonas sp. GXM4 | reverse complement strand
GTGTTGGCTGGCAACATCCGTGCATCGCCGCCTTGTATGTGCAGGGCTTCGCCGCCACCGTCGGGGGTGAAGGTGCAGCGCCCGGAAATGCAATGGCAGAACTCCTGCGCGGTGATCTGCCGCCGCCAGCGGCCTGGGGTGCATTCCCAGACGCCGGTTTCGACACCGTCGTCGCGCTCGACACTGGTGGTCGAGGCAATTGCCACGGGTTCGCCGAGGGGCACGGCGACCGGGTTGGATTTTTCGAGCTCAAGCGTGGCGGTGTTCTTGAATTGGGTGATGCTCATGGCGTGACCTGTTTATTGAGGGAAACGACGTTCAGTGCATGAAACCTTCCATGAAACCGGCGACCCGGCTGGCGAGCTTGCGCCGCCAGGGCGCGGTCGCGGGATTGGCCAGGGTCTGGTCTTCGTGCACAAAGCTTTTGATGATCGCGTTGTAGCCGAGCCAGCGGCATGGCTCTGGCTCCCAGGCACGCAGCGCATGAATGCCACCGTCGGGCAGGACCCACGGTTGTTGGGTCAGCTCGCTGTCGCGCTCAAGAATCAGATCGGCCAGCGTCCGGCCGCCGAGATTGCTGGCACCGACGCCCTCGCCGCCATAACCGCCAGACAACGCGATGCCGTTGGCGCGGTCGCAGAGCATGTGCGGCTTGAAATGCCGCGACATGCCAAGGTTGCCGCCCCAGGCGTGGGTGATCTGCACATTTTTCAGCTGCGGGAACAGTTCGCCGAACAGATAGCGGCGCAGTTCGACCTCATCGCGGGTGAGGTTGAAGTCATGGCGCAGCTTGCCGGCGAACTGATAACCGCCACGGGCGCCGAAGATCAGACGATTGTCGGCACTGCGCTGGCCGTAGGTGACCTGGCGGCTGAATTCACTGAAGGCCTGACCACGATTGAGGCCGATTTCGTCCCAGGTCGCAGCGGACAGCGGTTCCGTGGCGACAATCAGGCTTTGCACCGGCAACTGATAACGGCCAAGTGGCGGCAAGGTCACCGAATAACCTTCCACCGCCGGGACGATCCAACGGCTGCGCACGCTGGCCTTGGCGGTACGCAGACTGCCGGGTTGCCAGTGGGTGACCGGGCTGTTTTCGTAGATTTTCACGCCCATGTTCTGCACGGTCCGCGCCAGACCACGGACCAGTTTCGCCGGGTTAATGGTCGCGACATGGGGGGCGAAGATGCCGCCGTAGGGCTTGGCCACGCGGATCTGCCGGGCCAGCTGCTCGGGACTGAGCCAGCGGTAGTCGTTATCGGTAAGGCCTTGGGCGTGCAGCTTGCTCAGGTAATCGCGCAGAACGGCTTCCTGCTCTGGGTAGCGCGCGGCACAATAAAGCACCCCGCCCTTACGGTAATCGCAGTCGATGCCTTCGCGTTCGAGGACGATCTCCACTTCATCGGGGATGCTGCGCAGCAGATCGAACGACGCCCTGCGCTGCTGCGGCGATAAGCCTGCGAGCAAGCGATCTTCGCCCAGCAAATTACCCATCAACCAGCCGCCATTGCGTCCGGATGCACCGAACCCGGCGGTTTGCGCCTCGACGATGGCGATATCCAGGCCGGGCGCCTGTTTTTTCAGGTAGTACGCCGTCCACAGTCCGGTGTAACCGGCGCCGATGATCGCCACGTCGACATCCAGGTCACGCTCCAACGCGGGCCGCGCCAATAGCGGCTCATCGAGCTGATCCATCCACAAACTGATCGTGCGCCACGCCGACATGCCAGACTCCGCCACTGAAAACCTTCGATGGCGTCGATCCTAGTGGCTGCCTTCAGTGGATGTCTTGCGCGCGTGCCCGCAGAGAAATTTGTTTGGCGTAGGCCTTGGGCGACTGGCCGGTGTGTTCGCGAAAGCATTTGTAGAACGCTGACAACGAATTGAAGCCGGCGGCAAACGCCAGCTCGTCGACGCGCAACGGCGGCGTGGCGCTGTCCAGCGCACGCAGCAAATGCTGCAGGCGCGCCTGATTGACGTAGCGATAAAAGCTTTGCCCGAGCACCTGATTGAGCAGATAGGAAATCTGATTGCGGCTGTACCCGCACTCCTTCGCCACGCGTTGCAGGTCAAGCTCAGGGTCCAGATAGGGCTGCTGCTTTTCGAAATACTGTTGCAGGTCTTCGGCCATGAAGCTCAGTTGCCGCGGTGACAGACCTAGCCTGCTGACCGCCGGACGGCTTGGCGCGGAGCTACCGTCGGCTTGAGTACGCACCAGCGAGGCATACTCGTTGACGCGCCAGATCAAGCCGTCCTTGACCGTGATCGCTTCGCTGGAACGAAACGACACCAGGCCGTCGCCGCCGCGCAAGGTCACCTCGTATTGAATGAATGCGGTGTTGCCATCCACCCGGATTCGGTCGCAATGTTCGAGCAGTTCGTCGGATTCTCGCGGCATGCTCACGCGCACGTATTCGCGTAACTCATCCAGACCGAGCACCCGGTTCTGAAAGAAATCGTTGTACTGGATATCGGCGTGATAAAGCGCCATCACGCTGTCCAGATCACGGTGTTTCCAGCTCAGGTGATAGCGCATGACCGTGGCGGCCGTGGCCTGGGTCTGTTCGGGGCCGTCTTCATCAGCGTGCATAAGCGGCTCGGCGAAAAAGAACCGAGCTTGCCCAACTTCCTCTGCCGCTTCAATGAAAAATCCATGGTGGCGTTTTGGCGATAATCGATGAGCCAGTGACTTACATCAAAAAATGCGAATCAATCGCTAAACGGACTGAAAAAACTCACAGTTTTTTCACACACGGATGCTACTTTTAAAGCTCAAGCACTGGTTGAGCCAATGAAGGCTCTTCCCACCTAACATGAGCAAAAGGAAGCGCTCGATGAAGCAGGCGGGCAACACCATGAATAAAGGGTTCAGCAAAGTCACCTTTCCAAACGCTTGCCAGCTGATGCGCT
>NZ_WBRZ01000430.1:0-2975 GCF_008923895.1 Pseudomonas sp. GXM4 | reverse complement strand
CTTCGCGAGCAGGCTCGCTCCCACAGGGGATTGCATTTCGAAGGTGGGAGCGATCCTGCTCGCGAAGGGGCCGGCATCATCTCCGCAAATCCTTCAGACCAGAGCGAGCCCCACCAACACCCCCATCTCCAGCAATTCCAGCAACGCCCCCGCCGTGTCCCCGGTAGTCCCGCCCAACCGCCGCATCATCAAAAGCCGCAGCCAGACAAACCCGACCAGCGAAATCAGCACCGCGCCAATACCCGCGATGAACACGCAGCCCAGCGCACTCAACCCCAGCACCCACCACCCCGCTTTGCGCGGCAGATGATCGGCCAGTGCCTGACCCAAGCCACCCGCACGCACATACGGCGTAGTCAGAAACAACCCCAACAGCGCCGCTCGCCCGAGCACCGGCACGATGATCAGCGCCAGGGTATGCCCTTGCTCGATCAGTGCCAGCAGCGCGGCAAATTTGAGCAACAGGACCAGCACCAGCGTGACCACCGCAATCGGCCCGCTGCGCGGATCTTTCATGATCGTCAGCGTGCGCTCGCGATCACCAAAACCGCCGAGCCAGGCATCGGCGCTGTCGGCCAGGCCATCGAGATGCAGCGCGCCGCTGAGCAATACCCACACGGTCAGCAACAGCGCCGCATGGAGCAACATCGGCGCGCCGGCCAACAACAGATTCAACGCGAAGAGGATCAGCCCGAACAGCAATCCCACCAGCGGATAAAACAGCAGCGAACGGCCAAGCTGTTGCGGCTCAGGCATGCCCGGGAGGCGAATCGGCAGGCTGCTGAGAAACTGCAAGGCGATCCACAGCGGCAACATCTCAGTGACCTTCCTTGAGCGCGCCGTCCGCAGCGACCGTTAGCGCAAACAGCGCGCCGTGGCCGACCTCGACATTGAGCAACTGTTCCCGCGGCAGACCTCGAGCCTGCGCGAGCAACAAGCGCATCACGCCGCCGTGGCTGACCAGCAGAATCCGTTCGCCGGCGTAAGCCGCGTGCAATCGCGCAACCGCCGCCAACACCCGCGCGGAAAACGCGCTGACCGGCTCGCCCTGCGGTGGCGTGAAGCCATAGGGATCAGCCCAGAACAGCCCCAGCGCTTCAGCATCCGTTTCCATCAATGCCGCCGCGCTCTGCCCTTCCCACGCGCCGAAATGCAGTTCCTGCAGATCCTTGTCCAGACGCACGGACAGATTCAGTTGCTCGCCGAGTTCAGCAGCGAAGCGCGCGCAGCGCTGCAATGGCGAACTGACGATTCGATCCCACGGCCCGCCGTCGACCACCGCTGCACGCATCTGCGTCCAGCCGTTTGCGGTCAGCGCATCGTCGAGGCTGCCGCGCAAGCCGCCGCCGAGTTCCGTTTCGCCGTGGCGCAGCAGATCCAGGCGCAGGCTCATGCCGGGCGATCCGCCACGGCCGCTTCGGCGAACGTCGCCATTTGTCCGTGCAGGTCACACGCCAGGCGCAACAACGGCACCGCCAACGCTGCGCCACTGCCCTCGCCCAGGCGCAGGCCGAGTTCCAGCAACGGTTCGGCGCTCAAGGTTTCCAGCACATGGCGATGGCCCGGCTCGGCACCGCGATGGCCAAACAACAGCCACTGGCGACAGGCCGGATTCAAGCGCACCGCGACCAGTGCCGCGACCGTGCAGATGAAGCCGTCGACCAGCACCGCAATGCCTTCCTGCGCGCAGGCCAGATAAGCGCCGACCAACGCGGCAATCTCGAAGCCGCCGAGATTGAACAGCGTCTGCAAGGCATCGCCACGCTGTGCGGCATGCAGCGCCAGCGCGCGTTCGATCACCTGTGCCTTGTGGCTGACGCCAGCGGCATTCAGCCCGGTGCCGGGACCGGTCAGGTGCGCCACCGGGCAATCGAGCAAGGCGCAGGCCAGCCCACTGGCCGCCGTGGTGTTGCCGATGCCCATTTCGCCGCCGATGAACAACTGCGTGCCGGCGGCTTTCGCGCGCAAGACGCTGTCGCGACCGGCCTGCAAGGCCGATTCGCCCTGCGCCTGAGTCATCGCTGCGCCCTGAGCGAAGTTCGCCGTTCCCGCGCCGATGTTCAGATGGCGCACGCCGGGCAGATTCAGCACCGGATTCACCGTGCCCAGATCGACCACCTCCAGCTGCGCGCCGAGCTGACGCGCCAGCACGCTGATCGCCGCGCCGCCGCTGACAAAGTTGAGCAGCATCTGCCCGGTGACTTCCTGCGGATAAGCCGATACGCCTTCGGCTACCACGCCATGGTCGCCAGCGAAAATCGCGATCCAGACTTGATCCAGCGTTGGCTTGAGCTGACCTTGCAGACCGGCCAGTTGCACGGCCACCGATTCAAGGCGCCCCAGCGAACCGGCCGGTTTGGTCAGTTGCTGCTGGCGCTCGGTCGCTTGCGCGATGATGTCCGAGTTCACGGTTTTGCACGGGTTCAGCCACCAGGTCGGGCTCATAACGCAGGTCCTTTCAAAGTCAGGGGCAGGCCGGCGACGGTCAGGACAACTCGCTGACAACGCTCGGCCAGAGCTTGATGCAGCCAACCGGCTTCATCGACATAGCGGCGGGTCAATTCGCCCAGCGGCACGACACCCATTCCGGTCTCGTTGCTGACAAAAATGATTTCACCCGGCAACGACGCCAGGCAGTCGAGCAAGGCTTCACGCTCGGCGGTGAGACGTTTGGCGTCGTCGAGCATGAGCAGATTGGTCAGCCACAGGGTCAGGCAATCGACCAGCAGGCAGCGCTCGGCGCCGGCGGATTCGCGCAGTACGCGGGCCAGTTCCAGCGGCTCTTCGATCAACGCCCATTGCGCCGGGCGGCGTGCGCGATGATGGGCGACGCGCTGGTTCATTTCGCCGTCGAGCGGTTGGCTGGTGGCGATGTAGGTGACCGCCAGATGGCTGTCGCTGGCGAGTTTTTCCGCCAGACGACTCTTGCCGGAGCGGGCGCCGCCGAGGATCAGTTGGAGCATGGGTTCATTCAA
>NZ_WBRZ01000043.1:0-27623 GCF_008923895.1 Pseudomonas sp. GXM4 | reverse complement strand
CTCGAGGTTAAAAGAATAAAAAAGAAAGAAATGTATAAAACCTTTGTTTTTATGTTTATTCTTACTGAACCACCTTTCTGTGGATACATCGCTACAGGCCTTATTTTTCAACATGTACAGAGATTCAAAACTCTGTGTTCATGTAGCAATGAGGCCATTGGATAACCGGTTTAAGCCTGTGGATGAATGGGGTGGTTATCCACAGCGTGGGTTATCTCCAGTTTTGAGGCCCTGTTATCAACTGCCCTCAGTGGCAGTTATTCACAGGGCTAAATCCACAAAAATTTGATGGACGAAGAGGTACCAGGCAGCCGAAAACCGCTCAGGGAGAAAAAATCTGCCCGGCACTCTTGGAGGATTTTAGAAAAGAGGGAAGCAGACAGGTCGCGAACGGACCTGTCTGTGAATAGCAGGAGGTTATTTGCCGATGCAGAAGCTGGAGAAGATCCTTCCAAGCAGATCATCCGAGCTGAACGCCCCGGTAATTTCACCCAGGGAACGCTGAGCCTGGCGCAGATCTTCGGCGAGCAATTCGCCTGCCCCGGCCAGGGTCAGTTGCGCGCGGCCATGTTCCAGTGCCGCGCTGGCGTGACGCAGTGCTTCCAGATGCCGGCGACGTGCGCTGAAGCTGCTTTCCGAAGTCTGCTCGTAACCCATGCACGCCTTGAGGTGGTCCCGCAGCAGATCGAGGCCTTCGGCGGACTTGGCGCTGAGACTGATGGTCACGTGGCCGTCGTCACTGGTTTCCAGAGAAACCGCTTCACCGGTCAGATCGGCTTTGTTCCGGATAAGGGTGACCTTCGCCGGGTCCGGTCGAGACTCGAGGAATTCTGGCCACAAGGCAAAAGGATCCAGTGCTTCCGGTGCGGTCGCATCGACTACCAGTAAAACCCGATCCGCTTCTCCAATGGCTTTCAAGGCCCGTTCCACGCCAATCTTTTCCACATGATCATCGGTATCACGCAGGCCCGCAGTATCGACAACATGCAACGGCATGCCGTCGATGTGGATATGTTCGCGCAGGATATCCCGCGTGGTGCCGGCAATCTCGGTGACGATGGCAGCCTCGCGACCGGCCAATGCATTCAACAGGCTGGATTTACCGGCATTCGGCCGCCCAGCGATGACGACGGTCATGCCATCACGCAATAACGCGCCCTGCCCTGCTTCGCGCAGCACTGTGGATAACTCATCGCGTACTTTGTCGAGCATGCTCAGCACATGGCCGTCGGCGAGAAAGTCGATTTCCTCTTCCGGGAAGTCGATCGCGGCTTCAACGTAGATACGCAAACCGATCAGTTGCTCGGTCAGGTTATGCACACGCTGGGAAAACGCACCCTGCAATGAACGCAGCGCATTGCGCGCAGCCTGGGCAGAACTGGCTTCGATCAAATCGGCGATTGCCTCGGCCTGGGCCAGATCGAGTTTGTCATTGAGGAAGGCGCGCTCGCTGAATTCCCCAGGACGGGCCAGACGACAACCCAGTTCCAGGCAGCGCTTGAGCAACATGTCCAGCACGATCGGGCCGCCGTGACCTTGGAGTTCCAGCACGTCTTCGCCTGTGAACGAGTTCGGCCCCGGAAAATACAAAGCCAGACCTTCGTCCAGCACTTGCTGGTCGTCACTGAAAAACGGCCCGTAATGGGCGTAACGCGGTTTCAGCTCTCGGCCGCTGATGGCTTTTGCCGCCACGCTGGCCAACGGCCCGGAAATACGGACGATGCCCACACCGCCGCGCCCTTGAGCAGTGGCGACAGCAGCGATAGTTTCACGGGGTGTGCTCATAAAGCGGCATCCAGACAAACGTGGCAGATAGCAAAACGCCCCACTAGGGGGCGTTTTGAGTGGTGTTATCCACAGTGCAAGTTACGCCTCGGCTTTTTTCGTCGCCGCTTCGATCTTACGCGTGATGTACCACTGTTGTGCAATCGACAGGCAGTTGTTCACAACCCAGTACAGCACCAGACCCGCGGGGAACCACAGGAAGAAGAAGGTGAAGATGATTGGCATCATTTTCATGACCTTCGCCTGCATCGGATCCGGAGGCGTCGGGTTCAGCTGCTGCTGGATGAACATGGTTGCGCCCATGATGATCGGCAGAATGAAGAACGGATCCTTGATCGACAGGTCAGTGATCCACAGCATGAACGGCGCCTGGCGCATTTCCACGCTTTCCAGCAGAACCCAGTACAGCGACAGGAAGACCGGCATCTGCACGAGGATCGGCAGGCAGCCGCCCAGTGGATTGATCTTCTCTTTCTTGTACAGCTCCATCATGGCTTGCGACATTTTCTGCCGGTCATCGCCATGATGCTCTTTCAGCGCAGCCAGTTTCGGAGCCACGGCACGCATGCGCGCCATCGATTTGTAGCTGGCAGCCGACAGCGGGAAGAAAATCCCTTTGATCAGCATGGTCAGGAAGATGATCGACCAGCCCCAGTTACCGACAATGGCGTGGATATGTTGCAGCAGCCAGAAGATCGGCTGGGCAATGAACCACAGAATGCCGTAGTCGACGGTCAGTTCCAGACCTGGGGACAACTCTTTCAGCACAGCCTGGCTTTTCGGACCGGCGTACAGCACAGCGCTGGTTTCAACTTTTGCACCTGGAGCAGCGGTCAGAGTAGGACCGGTGTAACCGATGATGTAGTTGCCTTTGCTGTCTTTACGGGTCTGGACGATGTTGTTTTCGCCCTTGGCCGGAATCCACGCAGTCACGAAGTAGTGCTGCAGCCAGGCTACCCAACCACCGGTGACGGTTTCCTTGAGCTGCGCCTTGTCCATGTCCTTCATCGACACTTTCTTGTACGGCTCGGAACTTGTCCACAGGGCAGCGCCCAGGTAAGTCGCGGTGCCAGTAGCAGTGGTCGACGAAGGATCAGCGCTGGCATCGCGCTTCAACTGGGCAAACATTGCGCCGTTCCAGGGCTGAGCGCTCTGGTTATCCACAATGTAGGAGACAGCGACGTCGTACAGGCCACGTTTCATGGTGAAACGCTTGATGTAGTTGACGCCGTCCTTGCTGAATTTCAGGTCAACGACGAGTTGATCCTGACCGTCAGCCAGTTGGTAAACCTTCTTCTCCGAGGAATAAACCGGACGACCGGCCGGGTTTGCATCCGGGCCGTTAGTACCGATCAGACCACTTTGCGCCAGATATACACGTTCGCCGCCGTTATCGAACAGCTGGAACGGAACGTCAGGACGATCCTGACGACGTGGATACAAAGGCAGAGTCAGTTGCGCAACGTCGCCACCCTGTGGATCGATCGCCAGATCGAGCACATCGGTCTTGACCTGAATCAGATCCTTGCTGGCGGCGACCGGCGTTTCGGCAGGTGCGCTGGTATCGCTGGCGGCGCGCGGAATATCGTCACTGGCGGCATTTGTGCCAGTGGCGGTGTCCGGCAAACCGGATGTAGTCGTACTGGAAGCAACATTCTGAGTCGGCAGGGCAGCCTGGCCATAATCCTGGTTCCATTTAAGAACCATGACGTAGGACACGATTGCCAGGGCGACGATCAGGATCGTGCGTTTGATATCCATGATTACTCGGCCATCGAAGAAGAACGGGAGGTAGGGACAGGTGGAACCGGGTCATAACCACCGGGATTCCACGGATGACAGCGACCTAAACGACGAAAGGTCAGCCAGCCACCGCGCAGAAGGCCATGATTTTCAATGGCTTCATACGCGTAGCAGGAACAACTGGGGTAGAAGCGACAGTGGCTGGCCATTAAAGGACTAATGGCATAGCGATAAAACTGGATCGGAACGAGGGCCAGTTTACGCATCGGTACTGTCTACCCCTACAGTTTCGGTTTTGACTGCCGGAACGGGCTTGTTGCGTGCCAGACGCTTCCAGAGTTTGCCGAAATGCTGAATCAATTCGGGGTTTTCTACATCACCCAAACCTTTGCGCGCGACGATAACGATGTCCCAGCCGACCAGTGAATCCTGGTGCAGACGGAACGATTCGCGCATCAGACGTTTGAGGCGATTGCGCTCAACGGAGAGCTTTACGCTCTTTTTCCCGATAACCAGCCCGAGACGGGGGTGATCAAGATCGTTGTTGCGTGCAAGGAGCAGGAGATTTTTCCCCGGAACCTTGCCGGTAGGGGAGTCAAAGACTGCCTTGAAATGCCGGGGGGTAAGCAGACGCTTTTCCCGACTGAAGTCCTGACTCACCTCCAGTACCGGATTATCAAACTGCCAGACGCGCACGACCTTTGGCGCGACGACGCGACAGGACTGCGCGGCCGTTCTTGGTAGCCATGCGAGCACGGAAACCGTGGGTACGAGCGCGTTTGATAGTGCTTGGTTGGAAAGTACGTTTCATGTCGTGTTACCTGGTTCGTCCACAACGGGCCGGAATGGCCCCCGTTTTAAGAGACCGGGGATTCTAGAGAAAGCAAGCCTTCAGGTCAATTTCCAACCAGCGTTTCCTTATAAATAGATCCGGGCAGGGTTTAAGCTCGAAAGCCTGTCAGCCAGATATAGAAATAAAGAAGGGAATTATTTAAAGCTTTTCTGTAAAGCTTGTAAAAGCTAGACACGCCATCTTCTGTGGATAACTGCTATCAGGCCTTATTTTGTGTGGTGTACAGAGGATGACAACTACAGTGGAAAACAGTGTTCAGCCTGTGCTGCGCTATCGGATAAGCTGTGCGTGAAATGGCCTGTTATCCACAGGCTGGTTATCCACCGGGTTTAGCCCCCAGTTGTCCAGTGCCCTCAGAGGCGTTTATCCACAGGGCTTATTCACATGCCGTTGGTCGCCTTTTAATGCGTTAACGCGTTGATAAATGATGGTGACGAACCTACCTGCATGTGGATAAGTGAATCGCTCGCCGCTACAATGGCCGCTTGTTTTTGCCTCACCGGCTTTCAACTTAGGGGATATCCGTGTCAGTGGAACTTTGGCAGCAGTGCGTGGAGCTTTTGCGCGAAGAGCTGCCTGCCCAACAATTCAACACCTGGATCCGTCCACTACAGGTCGAAGCCGAAGGCGACGAGTTGCGCGTCTACGCACCGAATCGTTTCGTGCTGGACTGGGTCAACGAAAAGTACCTGGGCCGCGTCCTTGAATTGCTGGATGAGCACGGCAATGGCTCGACGCCGGCGCTGTCCTTGTTAATAGGCAGCAAACGCAGCTCGGCACCTCGTGCCGCACCCAATGCGCCACTGGCGGCCGCGCAGGTTGCCCAGGCGCAGGCCAATAATGTGCCAGCGAGCAATCCGGCACCGACGCCAGCCCCTGCTCCGGCCAAACGTTCCACACAGAAGGCCGCTGAAGTCAGCGAAGAACCTTCCCGCGACAGCTTCGACCCGATGGCCGGCGCCGCTTCGCAGCAGGCCCCGGTTCGCGCGGAGCAGCGCACCGTGCAGGTTGAAGGTGCGCTCAAGCACACCAGTTACCTGAATCGCACGTTCACCTTCGAAAACTTCGTCGAAGGTAAATCCAACCAGCTCGCCCGTGCGGCGGCCTGGCAGGTGGCGGACAATCCCAAGCACGGCTACAACCCGCTGTTCCTTTATGGCGGCGTCGGTCTGGGTAAAACTCACTTGATGCACGCGGTGGGCAACCATCTATTAAAGAAGAATCCGAATGCCAAGGTTGTGTACCTGCATTCCGAGCGCTTCGTGGCCGACATGGTCAAGGCGTTGCAACTGAACGCCATCAACGAATTCAAGCGTTTCTACCGTTCGGTGGACGCCTTGCTGATCGACGACATTCAGTTCTTCGCCCGCAAGGAGCGTTCCCAGGAAGAGTTTTTCCATACCTTCAACGCGCTGCTTGAAGGTGGTCAGCAGGTCATTCTCACCAGTGACCGCTACCCGAAAGAAATCGAAGGCCTTGAAGAACGCCTTAAATCCCGCTTCGGCTGGGGCCTGACCGTTGCGGTCGAGCCGCCGGAACTGGAAACCCGCGTGGCGATCCTGATGAAGAAGGCCGATCAGGCCAAAGTCGAGTTGCCGCATGACGCCGCGTTCTTCATTGCCCAGCGCATTCGCTCCAACGTCCGTGAGCTGGAAGGTGCGCTGAAACGCGTAATCGCCCACTCGCACTTCATGGGCCGCGACATCACCATCGAGCTGATCCGCGAATCCCTGAAAGACTTGCTGGCGTTGCAGGACAAACTGGTTTCTGTGGATAACATCCAGCGCACCGTCGCCGAGTATTACAAGATCAAGATTTCCGACTTGCTGTCCAAGCGCCGTTCGCGCTCGGTGGCTCGTCCGCGTCAGGTGGCCATGGCGTTGTCCAAGGAACTGACCAACCACAGCCTGCCGGAAATCGGCGATGTGTTTGGCGGTCGCGACCACACCACCGTGTTGCACGCCTGCCGCAAGATCAACGAACTTAAGGAATCCGACGCGGACATCCGCGAGGACTACAAGAACCTGCTGCGTACACTGACCACCTGATGAACACCAGCGCAGCTTATTAAGGCAAGGGACTAGACCATGCATTTCACCATTCAACGCGAAGCCCTGTTGAAACCCCTGCAACTGGTCGCAGGCGTCGTCGAGCGCCGACAGACCTTGCCGGTACTGTCCAACGTGCTGTTGGTCGTCGAAGGCCAGCAACTGTCGCTGACCGGTACCGACCTGGAAGTCGAGCTGGTCGGTCGTGTGCAACTCGAAGAGCCGGCCGAAACGGGCTCCATCACCGTGCCGGCGCGCAAGCTGATGGACATCTGCAAAAGCCTGCCCAACGACGCGCTGATCGATATCAAGGTCGACGAGCAGAAACTGGTGGTGAAGGCCGGCCGCAGCCGCTTCACCCTGTCGACCCTGCCGGCCAACGATTTCCCGACTGTTGAAGAAGGCCCGGGCTCGCTGACCTGCAGCCTGGAGCAGAGCAAACTGCGTCGCTTGATCGAACGCACCAGCTTCGCCATGGCCCAGCAGGACGTGCGTTACTATCTCAACGGCATGCTGCTGGAAGTTTCCGCTGGTGTGATCCGCGCCGTGGCCACCGACGGTCACCGTCTGGCGATGTGCTCGATGCAGGCCGATATCGGTCAGCCGGATCGTCATCAGGTGATCGTGCCGCGTAAAGGTATCCTCGAGTTGGCGCGTCTGCTCACCGAGCCGGATGGCAATGTCAGCATCGTCCTCGGCCAGCACCATATCCGCGCCACCACGGGCGAGTTCACTTTCACCTCGAAACTGGTCGACGGTAAATTCCCGGATTACGAGCGCGTACTGCCCAAAGGTGGTGACAAGCTGGTACTCGGCGATCGTCAGGCGTTGCGTGAAGCGTTCAGCCGTACCGCGATTCTGTCCAACGAGAAGTACCGCGGTATCCGTCTGCAACTGGCCAGCGGTCAGTTGAAGATCCAGGCCAACAACCCGGAGCAGGAAGAAGCGGAAGAAGAAGTGGGCGTTGAATACAACGGCGGCTCGCTGGAGATCGGCTTCAACGTCAGCTACCTGCTCGACGTGCTGGGCGTGATGACCACCGAGCAGGTTCGCCTGATCCTGTCCGACTCCAACAGCAGTGCGCTGGTGCAAGAGTCCGACAATGACGACTCGGCTTACGTTGTCATGCCGATGCGTCTGTAATCAGCTGATCCTGAATGTCGTTAAGTCGTGTTTCGGTCACCGCGGTGCGCAATCTGCACCCGGTGACCTTCTCCCCCTCCCCCCGCATCAACATTCTTTACGGCGCCAACGGCAGCGGCAAAACCAGTGTTCTGGAAGCCATTCATCTGCTGGGGCTTGCCCGTTCGTTTCGCAGCACGCGGCTGTTGCCGGTCATTCAGTACGAACAGCTCGCCTGTACTGTATTTGGTCAGGTTGAGCTGGCTGAAGGCGGACACAGTGCGCTGGGGATTTCTCGCGACCGTCAGGGCGAGTTCCAGATTCGCATCGATGGCCAGAACGCCCGTAGCGCTGCGCAGCTGGCGGAGATCCTGCCGTTGCAGTTGATCAATCCCGACAGCTTCCGTCTGCTGGAAGGCGCGCCGAAGATTCGCCGGCAGTTTCTCGACTGGGGTGTGTTCCACGTTGAACCGCGTTTCATGGCCACTTGGCAGCGTTTGCAGAAGGCGCTGCGCCAGAGAAACTCCTGGCTGCGGCATGGTACACTTGACGCCGTTTCGCAAGCGGTTTGGGACAGGGAACTGTGCCAGGCCAGCGCTGAAATCGATGAATACCGCCGCGCTTACATCACAGCCTTGAAACCGGTCTTCGAACAGACCTTGAGCGAACTGGTTGAGCTCGAGGGTTTGACGCTCAGCTATTACCGAGGCTGGGACAAGGACCGCGAATTGAGCGCCGTACTCGCCGGTTCCGTGCAACGGGACCAGCAGATGGGGCACACCCAGGCCGGACCGCAACGAGCTGATTTGCGTCTCAGATTGGGCGCACACAATGCCGCGGACATCCTGTCCCGGGGTCAGCAGAAGCTTGTGGTCTGTGCACTACGGATTGCCCAAGGGCACCTGGTCAGCCAGGCCCGCCGCGGACAGTGTATTTATCTGGTGGATGACTTGCCGTCCGAGCTGGACGAGAGCCACCGTCGCGCGCTGTGCCGCTTGCTGGAAGACTTACGCTGCCAGGTGTTCATCACCTGTGTAGATCACGAATTACTGAGGGAAGGCTGGCAGACGGAAACGCCAGTCGCTTTGTTCCACGTGGAACAGGGCCGTATCACCCAGACCCACGACCATCGGGAGTGAAGGCATTGAGCGAAGAAAATACGTACGACTCAACGAGCATTAAAGTGCTGAAAGGCCTGGATGCCGTACGCAAACGTCCCGGTATGTACATTGGTGACACCGACGATGGCAGCGGTCTGCACCACATGGTGTTCGAGGTGGTCGACAACTCGATCGACGAAGCCCTCGCCGGCCATTGCGACGACATCAGCATCATCATCCACCCGGACGAATCCATCACCGTTAAAGACAACGGTCGTGGCATCCCGGTAGACGTGCATAAAGAGGAAGGCGTTTCCGCCGCCGAGGTCATCATGACCGTCCTCCACGCTGGCGGAAAGTTCGACGACAACTCCTACAAGGTTTCCGGCGGTCTGCACGGTGTAGGTGTTTCGGTAGTGAACGCATTGTCCGAAGAGCTGGTCCTGACCGTTCGCCGCAGTGGCAAGATCTGGGAACAGACCTACGTCCACGGCGTGCCTCAGGCACCGATGGCCATCGTTGGCGACAGCGAAACCACCGGCACCCAGATTCACTTCAAGGCTTCCAGCGAAACCTTCAAGAACATTCACTTCAGCTGGGACATCCTCGCCAAGCGTATTCGTGAACTGTCCTTCCTCAACTCCGGTGTCGGCATCGTCCTCAAGGACGAGCGCAGCGGCAAGGAAGAGCTGTTCAAGTACGAAGGCGGCCTGCGTGCGTTCGTTGAATACCTGAACACCAACAAGACTGCGGTCAATCAGGTGTTCCACTTCAACATTCAGCGTGAAGACGGCATCGGCGTGGAAATCGCCCTGCAGTGGAACGACAGCTTCAACGAGAACCTGTTGTGCTTCACCAACAACATTCCGCAGCGCGACGGCGGCACCCACCTGGTGGGCTTCCGTTCGGCACTGACGCGTAACCTGAACAACTACATCGAGCAGGAAGGTCTGGCGAAGAAGCACAAAGTCGCCACCACCGGTGACGATGCCCGTGAAGGCCTCACCGCGATCATTTCGGTGAAGGTGCCGGATCCGAAGTTCAGCTCGCAGACCAAAGACAAGCTGGTGTCTTCCGAAGTGAAGACTGCGGTCGAGCAGGAGATGGGCAAATACTTCTCCGACTTCCTTCTGGAAAATCCGAACGAAGCCAAGCTGGTGGTCGGCAAAATGATCGACGCCGCCCGCGCCCGTGAAGCCGCGCGCAAGGCCCGTGAGATGACCCGCCGCAAAGGTGCGCTGGACATCGCCGGCCTGCCGGGCAAACTCGCTGACTGCCAGGAAAAAGACCCGGCGCTGTCCGAACTGTACCTGGTGGAGGGTGACTCCGCGGGCGGTTCTGCCAAGCAGGGACGTAACCGCAAGACCCAGGCGATCCTGCCGTTGAAGGGCAAGATCCTCAACGTCGAGAAAGCCCGTTTCGACAAGATGATCTCGTCCCAGGAAGTGGGCACGCTGATCACCGCGCTGGGCTGCGGCATCGGTCGCGAAGAGTACAACATCGACAAGTTGCGCTATCACAACATCATCATCATGACCGATGCTGACGTCGACGGTTCGCACATCCGCACCCTGCTGCTGACCTTCTTCTTCCGTCAGCTGCCGGAGCTGATCGAGCGTGGCTACATCTACATCGCCCAGCCACCGCTGTACAAGGTCAAGAAAGGCAAGCAAGAGCAATACATCAAAGACGACGACGCCATGGAAGAGTACATGACGCAGTCGGCCCTGGAAGATGCAAGCCTGCACCTGAACGAAGAAGCCCCGGGCATTTCCGGTGAAGCGCTGGAACGTCTGGTCAATGACTTCCGCATGGTGATGAAGACGCTCAAGCGTCTGTCGCGCCTGTACCCGCAGGAACTGACCGAGCACTTCATCTACCTGCCGGCCGTCAGCCTCGAAACTCTCGGCGACCACGCTGCGATGCAAGAGTGGCTGGCCCAGTACGAAGTCCGTCTGCGTACCAACGAGAAGTCGGGCCTGGTGTACAAGGCCAGCCTGCGCGAAGACCGTGAACGTGGCGTCTGGCTGCCAGAGGTCGAACTGATCTCCCACGGCCTGTCGAACTATGTCACCTTCAACCGCGACTTCTTCGGCAGCAACGACTACAAAACCGTGGTCACCCTGGGCGCGCAACTGAGCACCCTGCTCGACGAAGGCGCGTACATCCAGCGTGGCGAACGCAAGAAAGCCGTTACCGAGTTCAAGGAAGCCCTCGACTGGCTGATGGCCGAAAGCACCAAGCGCCACACCATCCAGCGATACAAAGGTCTGGGCGAAATGAACCCGGATCAGCTGTGGGAAACCACCATGGACCCAAGCGTGCGGCGCATGCTGAAGGTCACTATCGAAGACGCCATCGGTGCAGACCAGATCTTCAACACCTTGATGGGTGATGCGGTCGAACCTCGCCGAGACTTCATCGAGAGCAACGCACTGGCGGTTTCCAACCTGGATTTCTGATCCTGATTGCTACCCGCTCATGAAAAACCCCGGCCAATGCCGGGGTTTTTTTTGCCTCACTCATTCCCGGTGCCGACACTCTCCAACCGATACCCATACCCATAAATTGTCAGCAACTGCCAACCCCGATCCGCTGTCAGCCCGAGCTTGTTGCGCAATCGGTAGATATGCGTATCCAGCGGCCGCGAGGAAGTTGTCTCCTCGTTCGGCCAGAAGCGCTCGTACAAGTAATCCCGCGACAATGGCCGCCCCAGGTTGCTGAACAGGCAGCGCGCCAAGCGGTATTCGCGTTCGGTCATGAGGATCGGTTTGCCTTCACGGGTGACGGTCAGTTCCGCATCGTCGAAAGTCAGATCGTGGAACGTCTGTACTTCGCCCGCCGCGCTGCGCGGTTGGCTATGTCGGCGCAATACCGCTGCCACCCTCGCCTTCAACTCATTCGGGCGAAACGGCTTGCTGACATAATCGTCGGCCCCGGCATTCAAGGCTTGAACGATATCGCTCTCGCCGTCGCGGCTGGTGAGCATGATCGCCGCAGGCGGTGCGTCCATGTGTTCGCGGGTCCAGCGCAGCAGTGCCAGGCCTGTGAGGTCCGGCAGTTGCCAATCGAGGATCAGCAGGTCAAAAGTCTCCCGACGCAACTGGCGCAACAAGTCTTCGCCGCGCTCGAAGCTGTGCAGCGACCACGGCTGTTCGCCAGCTTCGGCCATTTGCTCCAGGGTTTGCTCGACCCGGCGCAGTTCGGCGGGTTCGTCGTCCAGAATGGCAACGCGCATCGGCGGTGTTCCTTGTCGCTGGGGCTGGGATGTCGACAATAACGACTCCCCGGCTGCGATGAAAGAAGCAGCCCGTCGTTGGTCGACGTCCGCTATGATTCTTCGGGTCTACGCCTCAGACCTGAGACCTATGAAACCATTCCCACTGCCCTGCCCTGTGCCTCATGCATAACACTCAACGCCGACGTGAAAGTCGTGAGCCGAGCCAGGTCCAGCGTCTTTTCCGCCGGCTGGTGCGCGAGTGGTTGTGGATAAGTCTAGTGCTGTTGCCGCTGACTGCCTTGTTGTCTTATCGCGCCCAGATCAATCTGCACAATCCGTCGCCAGCGCCCGGCGCGCTGTTGTCCGTGGCGATGGTCGCCGGTGTGCTGGGATTATTGCTGTGGCGGCCGCGTTGGGCGCTGTGGGTCACCTTGATCGGCATGGCCTGTGCGCTGCTAGCCAGCGCCCTGCTGGCCGAAGTCCGCTACTGGTGGTCGCCAACGCCAGCAGCCCTGGGGATGTTGTTCGGTTACCTGATCTGGAACTGGCGACGCCTGAGCGTGGTGCTGACCTATTTCGGCTGGGAGCTGGCGCGGCTGGACAGCGAACCGAAAGTCTTCCCTGAACGCCGCCGGACCCGCTTCACCGGTGCCGACCGTTTGCAGGGCCAGATCATGGCGCTCGAACAAGCCATGAGCCGCACCCGCGACACCCGGCGGTTCATTGCCGATGGCCTGGAATACCTGCCGGTGGCGACGCTGATCAGTGATCCGCTGGGCAAGATTCTGCTGGGCAATCGCAAGGCGCGCGAACTGTTCGAAGATTCGCTGGTGGGCGATGACGTACTCGAGCAACTGGCGCGGCTCGGCTATCCGGAATTATCCACAGCGCCGCGACCGCCACTGGCCACCCTGCCGCTGCTGGAATTTCGCGATCACAAGGATCGCAGTCTGCGCCTGGAAAGAGCGGCGCTGCTGCCGGTTGACGGCGATACGCCGATCGGTTGGCTGCTCAGCCTGACGGACTTGAGTGCCGAGCGTGCGGCCGAGGAGCAGCGCGGCGTGCTGCTGCGTTTTCTTTCCCACGACCTGCGCGCCCCCCATTCGGCGATCCTCGCCCTGCTGGATGTGCATCGTCACCAGGCGGGTGCTGATGCGCCGCTGTTCGAGCAGATTGAGCGTCAGGTCCGCCGGGCGCTGGATCTGACTGATGGTTTTGTCTTGTTGGCGCGCGCTGAATCCGAAACCTACCAGTTCCGCCCGACATTATTCGCCATGCTGGTATTGGACGTCCTCGATCAGGCCCTGCCCATCGCCCAGCAGAAACGCATCGAGCTGCTCAACGAAGTTGATGAGGAATGTCAGGAGCGGCTGATTCTGGCCGATCAGGGATTGCTGACTCGCGCCCTGTTCAACCTGCTGGAAAACGCGATCAAGTACAGCCCGGCAGACAGCACGGTGCAACTGACGGTCAGCTGTGATGGGCAGTGGCTGCGCTGCGAGTTGTCCGATCAGGGCAAGGGCATTGCCGCCGATGAATTGCCTGACCTGTTCAGCCAGTATCGGCGTTTCTCCTCCGCCCAGGGCATCGACGGTGTGGGCCTGGGTCTGTCGATGGTCAAAGCCGTGATTGATCATCATGGCGGCACAATCGAGTGTCGCAGCGTGGTCGACGCGGGAACCACATTCCGCATCGATTTGCCGCTGATTTCTGAATGAAAAAGAGGCACAAAAAAACCGGCTATAACGACCGGTTTTTTTACATCCGAATAAAACTTATGCACGGATTTCGTTCAACTTATCGATTTAAAAATATCGATGAAAATCAATAAGTTACAAAACGATCACAGACTTTTGAAGCAAAAGCGTACACAGGTTATCCACAAAATTCAGACAGCCAGTTGATCACTCGCGGCCGGTGCCTGTGGCGCCGGTGGCAGCGAGCCCATATCACGCTGGGTCTTCTCGTTCCACGCCTGCACACGGTCATTGAGATCAGCGATGGCGCGCGGCCCGCTGCCTTCGGCATACATCGGTTCGCCAATGACCACGGTGATCACTCCGGCCTGTTTGCCCCAGCCGATTTTTGGCCAGAATTTGCCGGCATTGTGTGCAATAGGCAGCACCGGAAGCGCCGCATTCACCGCCAACGCGCTGCCACTGCGGGAGAACTTCCCAACGGTGCCGTACGGGACTCGTGTCCCTTCCGGAAAGATCAGCACCCAGACGTTGTCCTTGAGCAACTCGTCGCCTTTGGCCGCAACTTGTTTGAGCGCGGCCTTCGGGTTGTCGCGGTCGATGGCGATCGGGCGCAGCATGGCCATGGCCCAGCCGAAGAACGGCACGTAAAGCAATTCGCGCTTTAGCACCTGGCTCAATGGCGAGAAATAAGCGGAGAGAAAAAAGGTCTCCCAAGTGCTCTGGTGGTTCGATTGAATCACGCAGGGCCGGTCAGGCACGTTTTCCGCACCTTTGATTTCGTAACGGATGCCAAGGAACACCTTGGTCAGCCACAGGGCGCAACGGCACCAGTACACGTTGATGAAACGATAGCGCGCCTTGAAGGACAGAAACGGCGCGATGAAAAAGCTCAGGCTGCACCACAGCAACGCTGTTGTGCCCAGCAGCAGGTAGAAAAGAAAGATTCTGAAGGCCCGCAGTATCGACATGGCGACGGTTACCGTTACGGGGCAATGCCCGACTGTTCAAGCGCACTCCCGAGCAATCCTTGGCCAGGAAATTCAGAAGTACTCTAGTTGTGGATAAGTTCTGCGGCAATCGCCGCCAGATCGTCAAAAATCAGAGTGCCAACCGGCAGGGTTTTCCCCTGAGTCTTTTCGCCTTTCCCGGTCTTCACCAAAACTGGCTGTGAATCGACGGCTTTGGCGGCCTCCAGGTCACCAAGGCTGTCGCCAACGAACCAGACGTTGGTCAACGGCACCGTGTAATGCTCGGCAATGGCTTTCAGCATTCCCGGTTTCGGTTTGCGGCAATCGCAACCTTCGTCCGGGCCATGCGGGCAATACATGATCAGACCGACTTCGCCGCCCTGCTCCGCGACCAGCTCGCGCAGGCGCGCGTGCATGGCCTCGAGGGTGGCGAGGTCGTAGTAGCCGCGAGCAATGCCCGACTGGTTGGTGGCCACCGCCACCGTCCAGCCGGCCTTGCTCAACTGCGCAATCGCTTCGATCGAACCGGGCAGCGGAATCCACTCCTCCACCGACTTGATGTAGGCATCGGAGTCGTAATTGATCACGCCGTCACGATCGAGAATCAGCAGTTTCAACAGCAATCCCTCAACCCAGCAGCGAAATGTCGGCAACACCGAGGAACAGGCCGCGCAGACGCGCCAGCAGCGCGTAACGGTTGGCCCGCACATTGGCATCGTCGGCATTGACCATCACCGCGTCGAAGAACGCGTCGACCGGCTCGCGCAGTGCCGCCAGGCGTGCCAGCGATTCGTTGTACTGACGCGCTGCGGCCATTGGCTGCACCGCTTGATCCGCTTGCTGGATCGCCGAGTACAGCGAGAACTCGTTGGCGTTGTCGAAATACTTGGCTTCGACCACGGTCGGTACCGAGCCTTCGACTTTGCTCAACAGGTTCGACACACGCTTGTTCACCGCCGCCAGCGCTGCCGCTTCCGGCAGTTTGCGGAAGGCCTGCACCGCCTGCACACGCTGGTCGAAGTCCAGCGCCGAACCCGGCTTCAGTGCACGTACCGACAGGTAGGTGGCGACGTCGACGCCTTCGTCTTCATAACGCGCACGCAGGCGGTCGAAGATGAATTCCAGCACGGCTTCGTTGAGACCGGCAGCCTTGACCTTGCCGCCGAACGCATTCACCGCGAAAGCGACAGCGTCGTTCAGGTCCAGATCCAGTTGTTTCTCGATCAGGATCCGCAGCACGCCCAGTGCCGCACGGCGCAGGGCATACGGGTCTTTGCTGCCGGTTGGCAGCATGCCGATACCGAAGATGCCGACCAGAGTGTCGAGCTTGTCGGCGATGGCGACAGCTGCACCGGTCAGGGTTGCCGGCAATTCAGCCCCGGCACCGCGTGGCATGTACTGCTCGTTCAGTGCCAGCGCGACATCCTGTGGCTCGCCGTCATTGAGGGCGTAGTAGTAACCGGCGACACCTTGCATCTCCGGGAACTCGCCGACCATTTCGGTGGCCAGGTCGCACTTCGACAGCAGGCCCGCACGGGCAGCCCACGAGGCGTTGCCGCCGATGCGCGCGGCGATGTACGCGGCCAGTTTGGAAACGCGCTCGGCCTTGTCGTAGACGCTGCCGAGTTTTTCCTGGAACACCACGTTTTGCAGGCGCAGGTTGAAGTCTTCGAGCTTCTGCTTCTTGTCTTGCTTGAAGAAGAACTCGGCGTCGGTCAGGCGTGGGCGAACCACTTTCTCGTTACCGGCGATGATCTGCTGCGGGTCTTTGCTTTCGATGTTGGCCACGGTAATGAAACGTGGCAGCAACTTGCCGTCGGCATCCAGCAGGCAGAAGTACTTCTGGTTGTCCTGCATGGTGGTGATCAGCGCTTCCTGCGGCACGTCGAGGAAGCGTTCCTCGAACGAGCACACCAGCGGCACCGGCCATTCGACCAGCGCGGTCACTTCGTCAAGCAGCGCCGGTGGCACGATCGCCGTGCCTTCCTGACGGGTGGCCAGCTCTTCGGTGCGCTTGCTGATGATCTCGCGACGCTCGTTGGCATCGGCCAATACGTAAGCGGCACGCAGGTCGGAGAGGTAGCTCGACGGCGAACCGATGCGTACGGCTTGCGGATGGTGGAAACGGTGACCACGGGATTCACGGCCAGCCTTCTGCGCGAGGATCGTGCAATCGATGACCTGATCACCGAGCAGCATCACCAGCCACTGGGTCGGACGCACGAACTCTTCCTTGCGCGCACCCCAACGCATGCGTTTCGGGATCGGCAGGTCGTTCAGCGAATCTTCGACGATGGTCGGCAGCAGGCTCGCAGTCGGCTTGCCGGCGATGTTCTGGCTGTAGCGCAGTTTCGGACCGCTCTGGTCGATTTCGCTCAGCTCGACGCCGCACTTCTTGGCGAAGCCGAGGGCGGCCTGAGTCGGATTGCCGTCAGCGTCGAACGCGGCCTGACGTGGCGGGCCATCGAGGTTGATGCTGCGATCCGGCTGCTGAGTGGCCAGCGCAGTGATCAGCACGGCCAGGCGACGTGGCGCGGCATACACGGTTTTGCTTTCGTAGCTCAGGCCGGCGGCTTGCAGGCCCTTGTCGATACCGGCGAGGAACGCGTCAGCCAAAGTGTTCAGGGCTTTGGGTGGCAGTTCTTCGGTGCCCAGTTCAACCAGAAAATCTTGCGCACTCATTGTGCAGCCTCCAGCTTGGCCAGTACTTCGTCACGCAGGTCCGGGGTCGCCATCGGGAAGCCCAGCTTGGCGCGGGCCAGCAGGTAGGCTTGCGCAACGGAACGCGCCAGGGTGCGTACACGCAGAATGTATTGCTGACGCGCGGTCACCGAGATCGCCCGGCGCGCATCCAGCAGGTTGAAGGTGTGAGACGCCTTCAGCACCATTTCGTAGCTCGGCAACGGCAGCGGCTGGTCGAGTTCGATCAGGCGCTTGGCTTCGCTTTCATAGAAGTCGAACAGCTCGAACAGTTTGTCGACGTTGGCGTGTTCGAAGTTGTAGGTGGACTGCTCCACTTCGTTCTGGTGGAACACATCGCCATAGGTGACTTTGCCGAACGGGCCGTCAGCCCAGACCAGGTCGTAGACCGAATCGACGCCTTGCAGGTACATCGCCAGACGCTCGAGACCGTAGGTGATCTCGCCGGTCACCGGGTAGCACTCGATGCCGCCCGCTTGCTGGAAGTAGGTGAACTGGGTGACTTCCATGCCATTGAGCCAGACTTCCCAGCCCAGACCCCAGGCGCCGAGGGTCGGCGATTCCCAGTTGTCTTCGACGAAGCGGATGTCGTGCACCAGCGGGTCGAGGCCGACATGCTTGAGCGAGCCCAGGTACAGTTCCTGGAAGTTGTCCGGGTTCGGCTTCAGGACTACCTGGAACTGGTAGTAGTGCTGCAGACGGTTCGGGTTTTCGCCGTAACGGCCGTCAGTCGGACGGCGGCTCGGCTGCACGTACGCGGCGTTCCAGGTTTCCGGGCCGATGGCGCGCAGGAAGGTCGCGGTGTGGAAAGTGCCGGCGCCTACTTCCATATCGTAGGGCTGAAGTACCACACAACCTTGCTCGGCCCAGTATTGCTGGAGCGCGAGGATCAAGTCTTGGAAGGTACGCACGGCTGGCGTAGGCTGGCTCACGAAATTCACCTGTTTCTTGGGCTGCGATTTAAAGAGCGGGAGTATACCCGATTCGTTGCTGCGCACGCCCCCTGGAGCCTTATGCCACGCTGCTTTTGGTGTACCGAAGATCCGCTGTACATGGCTTATCACGATCAGGAGTGGGGCACGCCGCTGCGCGATGCGCAGGGTTTGTTCGAGTTGCTTTTGCTCGAAGGGTTCCAGGCCGGGTTGTCGTGGATCACTGTGCTGCGCAAACGCGAGCGTTACCGTCAGGTGCTGTTCGGCTTCGATGTGCAGCGCGTAGCGCAGATGAGTGACGCCGAGATCGACGAGCTCATGCTCGACCCGGGCATCATCCGCAATCGCCTCAAGCTCAACGCTGCTCGGCGTAATGCGCAGGCGTGGCTGGCGCTGGAGGATCCGGTGGCGTTGCTCTGGTCATTCGTGGGCGACCAACCGATCATCAATCATTTCAAGGATCGCAGCGAAGTCCCGGCGATCACCCCCGAAGCGCTGGCAATGAGCAAGGCGCTGAAAAAAGCCGGATTCACCTTCGTCGGTCCGACCATTTGCTACGCGCTGATGCAGGCCTCGGGCATGGTCATGGACCACACCCAGGATTGCGACCGCTACGCGCAGCTCGCCAACGCCGGTTAGAATGCCCGCCTCGCGCACAGCACAAAGATCAGGAGTGACCTGTGGAAAAGTTTAAAGGCGCCTTGCTGGTAGGCGCTCTGCGGCTGTTTGCCCTGCTGCCATGGCGGGCCGTGCAGGCCGTGGGTTCGGCGATCGGCTGGATCATGTGGAAGACCCCCAACCGTTCCCGCGACGTGGTGCGGATCAACCTCGCCAAGTGTTTTCCCCAGATGGATGCGGCCGAACGTGAGCGCCTGGTCGGGCAGAGTCTGAAGGACATCGGCAAGTCGCTGACCGAAAGCGCCTGCGCGTGGATCTGGCCGGCGCAGCGCTCGATCGATCTGGTTCGCGAAGTTGAAGGCCTCGATGTGCTCAAGGAGGCGCTGGCCTCGGGCAAAGGCGTGGTCGGCATCACCAGCCACCTCGGCAACTGGGAAGTGCTCAACCACTTCTATTGCAGCCAGTGCAAACCGATCATTTTCTACCGTCCGCCGAAGCTCAAGGCAGTGGATGAATTGCTGCGCAAACAGCGCGTGCAACTGGGCAACAAGGTCGCAGCGTCGACCAAGGAAGGCATTCTCAGCGTCATCAAGGAAGTGCGCAAGGGCGGTGCCGTGGGCATTCCCGCCGACCCGGAACCGGCCGAATCCGCCGGGATTTTCGTGCCGTTCTTCGCCACTCAGGCACTGACCAGCAAATTCGTGCCGAACATGTTGGCCGGCGGCAAAGCGGTCGGTGTGTTCCTGCATGCCCTGCGCCTTCCTGACGGCTCGGGCTACAAAGTCATTCTCGAAGCCGCGCCAGAAGCGATGTACAGCACCGATACCGCCGAGTCCTGCGCGGCCATGAGCAAAGTGGTCGAGCGTTACGTCGCGGCGTATCCGAGCCAGTACATGTGGAGCATGAAACGCTTCAAGAAGCGTCCGCCGGGCGAGGCGCGCTGGTACTGAGCAACTTCGATGGGGTGACGGTTGATGCAGACGGGCTCGCCTTGCTCAATCTGTAGCTCAAGGCGCCTGCCGCTCGAGCTTTTTCAGGAATACCGTCATCTCCTTCTCGGCCTGTTTGTCACCGTGGGCGCGGGCCGCTTCCAGGCCCTGTTCCCAGGCCTGGCGCGCAGCGGCGTGATCGCCTAGCGCCAGCTGCGCCTTGCCCAGCAGCTTCCACGCCGCCGAGTATTTCGGATCGAAAGCGACACAGCGCTGAAAATGCTCGGCAGCCTTGGCGTTTTCACCCAAGTCCAGATAACCCTTGCCCAGACCGAAGCGCAGCAGAGCGTTATCCACATCCTTGGCGAGCATTTTTTCCAGGGATTCGAGCATTTTTTGCAACCTCGTTTGAGTGATCGTTCCCACGCTCCGCGCGGGAATGCCTCAATGGACGCTCTGCGTCCGCTTATGGGGCGTAGAGCGTCCCGGGCTGCATTCCCACGCTGAGCGTGGGAACGATCAACCTCAGAAAAAGCTCAACCCCACATGAAACAGCTTCTCCACATCGCGAATATGCTTTTTATCCACAAGGAACAGAATCACATGGTCGCCCGCTTCGATCACCGTGTCGTCGTGGGCGATGATCACTTTCTCGTTGCGGATCACCGCGCCGATGGTGGTGCCGGGCGGCAGGCCGATCTTCTCGATCGGCTTGCCGATGACCTTGCTCGATTTCGCATCACCGTGGGCAATCGCCTCGATCGCTTCCGCCGCGCCGCGTCGCAGTGAGTGCACGCTGACGATATCGCCTCGACGCACATGGGCAAGCAAAGTGCCGATGGTCGCCAGTTGCGGGCTGATGGCGATATCGATGTCGCCGCCCTGGATCAGATCGACGTAGGCCGGGTTGTTGATGATCGTCATGACCTTCTTCGCCCCCAACCGTTTGGCCAGCAGCGACGACATGATGTTGGCTTCGTCATCATTGGTCAGGGCGAGGAAGATATCGGCGTCGGCGATGTTCTCTTCCAGCAGCAGATCGCGGTCCGAGGCACTGCCCTGCAAGACCACGGTGCTGTCGAGGGTGTCGGAGAGGTAGCGGCAGCGCGCCGGGCTCATCTCGATGATCTTCACCTGATAACGGCTTTCGATGGCCTCGGCCAGGCGCTCGCCGATCTGCCCGCCACCGGCGATGACGATGCGTTTGTAGGTTTCGTCGAGGCGGCGCATTTCGCTCATCACCGCGCGAATGTCTTCGCGGGCGGCGATGAAGAACACTTCGTCATCGGCTTCGATCACCGTGTCGCCCTGAGGCAGGATCGGCCTGTCACGGCGGAAGATCGCCGCCACGCGGGTTTCGACGTTCGGCATGTGCTCGCGCAACTGGCGCAGTTGCTGACCGACCAGCGGCCCGCCGTAATAAGCGCGCACCGCCACCAGTTGCGCCGCGCCTTCGGCGAAGTCGATCACCTGCAAGGCGCCGGGGTGCTGGATCAGGCGCTTGATGTAATTGGTCACGACCTGCTCGGGGCTGATCAGCACGTCCACCGGAATCGCTTCGTTCTGGAACAGTTGTTCCTCACGATTGAGGTACGACGCTTCGCGCACCCGGGCGATTTTGGTCGGCGTGTGGAACAGCGTGTGCGCGACTTGGCAGGCGACCATGTTGGTCTCGTCGCTGTTGGTCACCGCGACCAGCATGTCGGCGTCGTCGGCACCGGCCTGACGCAGCACCGACGGCAGTGAGCCCCGGCCCTGCACGGTGCGGATGTCGAGGCGGTCGCCGAGGTCGCGCAGGCGCTCGCCATCGGTGTCGACCACAGTGATGTCGTTGGCCTCGCTGGCCAGATGTTCGGCCAGCGAACCGCCGACCTGTCCCGCACCGAGGATGATGATTTTCATCCAGTCACTCCATGAATCCGTTTAGCCGCGCGCAGCGGCGATCTTGATCAGCTTGGCGTAGTAGAACCCGTCATGCCCGCCCTCTTGGGCCAGCAACTGTCGACCATGGGGCTGCTTGATGCCAGCCGCGGTGGCCAGATCCAGTTCCCGCGCGCCGGGGGTACGCTCGAGGAACGCGGCGATGACTTCGGTGTTCTCGGTCGGCAGCGTCGAGCACGTGGCGTAGAGCAGGATGCCGCCGACTTCGAGGGTTTTCCACATGGCGTCGAGCAGTTCGCCTTGCAGTTGCGCGAGCGCGACGATGTCGTCGGGCTGGCGGGTCAGCTTGATGTCCGGATGGCGACGAATTACCCCGGTGGCCGAGCATGGCGCATCGAGGAGGATGCGCTGGAACGGTTTGCCGTCCCACCATTTGTCGATATCGCGACCGTCGGCGGCGATCAGTTCAGCGTCGAGGCCGAGGCGCTCGAGGTTTTCCTTTACGCGCACCAGACGCTTGGCTTCCAGATCCACCGCCACCACCCCGGCCAACGCCGGTTCGGCTTCGAGGATGTGGCAGGTCTTGCCGCCAGGGGCGCAGCAGGCGTCAAGCACCCGCTGCCCCGGCGCCAGATCAAGCAGGTCGGCGGCCAGTTGCGCGGCTTCGTCCTGCACGCTGATCCAGCCTTCGGCGAAACCCGGCAGGCTGCGCACGTCGGCAGCGGCTTCGAGGACGATGCCGTCGCGGCTGTAAAAGCACGGCGTCGCGGCGATCCCGGCTTCGCCCAGCAACGCAAGATAAGCATCGCGGCCGTGATGACGGCGGTTGACCCGCAGGATCATTGGCGGATGCGCGTTGTTCGCTGCGCAGATGGCTTCCCACTGTTGCGGCCAGAAGGCTTTCAGGGATTTTTGCAGCCAGCGCGGGTGAGCCGTGCGCACCACCGGGTCGCGTTCCAGTTCGGCGAAGATCGTCTCGCTTTCGCGCTGGGCATTGCGCAGCACCGCGTTGAGCAGACCTTTGGCCCAAGGCTTTTTCAGCTTGTCGGCACAACCGACGGTTTCGCCGATGGCGGCGTGGGCCGGCACGCGGGTGTAGAGCAATTGGTACAGACCAACCAGCAGCAACGCCTCGACATCAGCGTCGGCGGCCTTGAACGGTTTCTGCAGGAGTTTTTCCGCCAGTGCCGACAGGCGTGGCTGCCAGCGTGCGGTGCCGAAGGCCAGGTCCTGAGTGAAACCGCGATCGCGATCCTCGACCTTGTCCAGTTGCGTCGGCAGGGAGCTGTTCAGCGAGGCTTTGCCGCTGAGTACGGCAGCGAGTGCCTTGGCGGCGGCCAGACGCGGATTCATTGCGCGTCCACCGCTGCGCCGAGGACGCTGCCAACGGCGAATTTCTCGCGGCGGCTGTTGAACAGGTCGCTGAAGTTCAGCGCCTTGCCGCCGGGCAATTGCAGGCGGGTCAGACACAGCGCTTGTGCACCGCAGGCGACAATCAGGCCGTCCTTGCTGGCGCTGAGGATTTCACCCGGAGCGCCAGTGCCTTCGGCCACGGTCGCGGCCAGCACTTTCAACGCTTCGCCATTGAGCGTGCTGTGGGTGATCGGCCATGGATTGAAGGCGCGGACCAGACGTTCCAGCTCCACCGCCGGACGGCTCCAGTCGATGCGCGCTTCGTCTTTGTTCAGTTTGTGTGCGTAGGTGGCGAGTTCGTCATTCTGCACTTCGCCTTGCAGGGTGCCGGCAGCCAGACCGGTAATCGCCTGCACAACGGCGGGCGGCCCCATCTCGGCGAGGCGATCATGCAGGGTGCCGCCGGTATCTTCAGCGCTGATCGCAGTGACGACCTTGAGCAGCATCGGCCCGGTATCCAGCCCGGCCTCCATGCGCATCACCGTTACACCGCTTTCGGCATCGCCGTGTTCGACCGCGCGCTGGATCGGCGCCGCACCGCGCCAGCGCGGCAGCAACGACGCATGGCTGTTGATGCAACCCAGACGCGGAATATCCAGCACCGCTTGCGGCAGGATCAGACCGTAGGCGACCACCACCATCAGATCCGGCTTCAGCGCGGCCAGCTCTGCCTGAGCCTCGGCATTGCGCAAGGTCGGCGGCTGCAATACCTGGATATTATTTTCCAGGGCCAGTTGTTTGACCGGGCTCGGCATCAGTTTTTGCCCACGGCCGGCCGGGCGATCCGGCTGGGTGTAGACCGCGACGATCTCGTACGGGCTGCTCAGCAGGGCCTTGAGGTGTTCGGCGGCGAATTCCGGGGTACCGGCAAAAACAATGCGCAGTGGCTCAGTCATGAAAGGCGTCTCATAAAAAGAAAAAGGCTTGCCGCAGCAAGCCTTTGAAGAGGGGCATCAAGCGTTCTGGCGGTGCAGCTTTTCCAGCTTCTTCTTGATCCGGTCGCGTTTGAGTGTGGACAGGTAATCGACGAACAATTTGCCGTTGAGGTGGTCGCATTCGTGCTGGATGCACACCGCGAGCAGGCCTTCGGCGATCAGCTCATAGGGCTTGCCGTCGCGGTCCAGCGCCTTGATTTTGACCTTCTGCGGGCGGTCGACGTTTTCGTAGAAGCCCGGTACCGAGAGGCAGCCTTCCTGATACTGGTCCATCTCGTCGGTCAGCGGTTCGAACTCGGGGTTGATGAACACCCGTGGCTCGGTACGGTCTTCGGACAGGTCCATCACGACGATACGTTTGTGCACGTTGACCTGGGTCGCGGCGAGGCCGATGCCCGGCGCTTCATACATTGTTTCAAACATGTCGTCGACCAACTGACGCACTTCGTCGTCCACTACAGCCACTGGTTTGGCAATAGTGCGCAGACGCGGGTCCGGAAATTCGAGGATGTTTAAAATGGCCATAGGCTTCGATTGCTGCACACGTTGAGTAAAGTCGGGTCGATGGCCTGGCGGGTCCGAAGATGCAGGCTACCGTTGTGAAGCGTAGCTTCTGAAAAACAGAAGCGAGCCACGGGGGCTCTGACGATTCACGCGAATGCACATGATAAAGGGATTCACTGCATGAGGAAAACACTACTCGCCCTGCTGCTTCTGGCTTCGGCCGGCGCCGCGCAAGGGCAAGTGCAACTCAAGGATGGTTTTCCACAGCAATACACGGTGGTTTCCGGGGACACGCTCTGGGACATTTCCGGCAAATACCTGCGCGAGCCCTGGCAATGGCCACAACTGTGGCGGGCCAACCCGCAGATCGAAAACCCCAACCTGATCTATCCCGGCGACACGCTGACCCTCAGCTACGTCAACGGCCAGCCGCAACTGACCGTCCATCGTGGCGAGTCGCGCGGTACCATCAAGCTGTCGCCACGGATTCGCACCAGCCCGGTGGCCGAGGCGATTCCGAGCATTCCGCTGAAATCGATCAACAGCTTTCTGCTGAGCAACCGTATCGTCGACAAGGCCGAAGACTTCGACCAGGCGCCGTACATCGTCGCCGGCGATGCCGAACGGGTGCTCAGCGGTACCGGTGACCGCATCTTCGCCCGTGGCCATTTCGATCCGGAGCAACCGGTGTACGGCATCTTCCGCCAGGGCAAGGTCTACACCGATCCGCAGACCAAGGAATTCCTCGGCATCAACGCCGACGATATCGGCGGCGGCGAGATTGTTGCCACTGAAGGCGACGTCGCCACCCTCGCCTTGCAACGCACCACCCAGGAAGTACGCCTCGGTGACCGCTTGTTCGGCGGTGAAGAACGTTCGATCAATTCAACGTTCATGCCCAGCGCGCCGAAGCGGTCCATCGACGGGCTGATCATTGACGTGCCACGCGGCGTTACGCAGATCGGTGTGATGGACGTGGTTACCCTGAACAAAGGCAAACGTGACGGTCTGGCCGAAGGCAATGTTCTGGCGGTGATGAAAACCGGCGAAACGGTGCGCGACCGGATCACCGGCCAGCCGCTGAAAATTCCCGATGAACGCGCCGGCCTGCTGATGGTGTTCCGCACCTACGACAAACTCAGTTACGGCCTGGTCCTCAATGCTTCACGCTCGCTGGCGGTGCTCGACAAGGTGCGAAATCCGTAAGCTTGCTTAACAAGTTACCAACAGAGTTATCCACAACTTGTTCCGAATGGTTCGGAGCATCGAACGATCAAGGATGATCCATTCATGTTGTCTGTCAGTACGGCCATTTCCCCGGCGGAACTGGAGGCGCGTCTGCGCCTGCACCGCATGCCGGATATTGGTCCCAAGCGTTTTGCCAAGTTGCTCGAAGCCTTCGGCTCGGCGTCCAAAGCCCTCAGCGCGCCGGCCAGTGCCTGGCGCTCACTGGGGTTGCCGGCGGCCTGCGCCGAAGCACGGCGTTGTCCAACGGTGCGCGACGGCGCCAGCCACGCAATGCGCTGGCTAGAGCGTCCCGATCAACATTTGCTGATGTGGGATCAAGCGGATTACCCAGCGTTGCTGGCGCAAATTGCCGATCCGCCGCCGCTGTTATTCGTCGCGGGCGATCCGTCGATTCTGGAAAAACCGCAACTGGCGATGGTCGGCAGCCGCCGCGCTTCCCGCCCGGGCATGGACACGGCGGCGGCGTTTTCCCGCAGTCTGGCCGGGGCCGGTTTTGTCATCAACAGTGGTCTGGCGCTGGGCATCGATGCCGCTGCCCATCAGGCTGCTCTGGATGTTGGCGGCTTGACCGTGGGTGTGCTCGGCACGGGGCTGGAAAATTTTTATCCACAACGCAATAAACGCCTGGCCGAGGCGATGATTGCCTCGGGCAGCGCGGTGCTCTCGGAGTTTCCGTTGGACGCCGGGCCGAGCCCGAGCAACTTCCCCCGGCGCAACCGCATTATCAGCGGGTTGTCCCTTGGCGTGCTGGTGGTCGAGGCCAGCGTTGCCAGCGGTTCGTTGATCACCGCGCGGCTGGCAGCCGAACAGGGCCGCGAGGTTTATGCCATTCCGGGCTCGATCCATCACCCCGGCGCGCGCGGTTGTCACCAGTTGATTCGCGACGGGGCGGTGTTGGTGGAGACTATCGAACACATCCTCGAAGCCCTGCGCGGCTGGCTGCAGCCACTGTTATCCACGGCGGCGGCGAAGGCCGAACACCCGTTGCTGGCGCTGCTGCACGCGGCGCCGCACACCAGCGAGGCCTTGGCCGCGAGTTGTGGCTGGGCGTTGCCGAAAGTGCTGGCAACGTTGACCGAGCTGGAAATCGAAGGCCGTGCGGTATGCGAAAACGGTCGCTGGCTGGCGCGGTCGAGCTAGGTTTTACGAGGAAGATCGGTAAACTGCGCGAAACCTGTTTGTGGGAGAGTTTTTTCATGGTCAACAGTTGGCGTGTGCAACAAGCCGCGCGTGAAGTTCGCGCCGGCGCGGTGATTGCCTATCCAACCGAAGCCGTTTGGGGGCTGGGTTGCGACCCGTGGAATGAAGACGCAGTGGACCGCTTGCTGGCGATCAAGAATCGCTCGGTGAGCAAAGGGCTGATCCTGGTCGCCGACAATATCCGCCAGTTCGATTTCCTGTTCGAGGACTTCCCGCAGGACTGGATCGACCGCATGGCCAGCACCTGGCCGGGTCCGAACACCTGGCTGGTGCCGCACCAGAACCTGTTGCCGGAATGGGTCACAGGCGTGCATGACACCGTGGCGCTGCGGGTCAGCGATCACCCGCAGGTGCGCGACCTGTGCTCGCTGGTCGGGCCATTGATTTCCACATCGGCCAACCCCCAGGGGCGACCGCCGGCGCGCACGCGTTTGCGCATCGAGCAGTATTTCCGTGGTCAGGTCGATCTGGTGCTGGGCGGCAGCCTTGGCGGGCGCAAGAATCCCAGCGTGATCCGCGACCTGGCCACCGGTAACGTCGTTCGTCCTGACTGACGCCATTCTTTTTATTTTTGCGGACTCCTCGGCGCCATCGACGAGGAGTTCTGCGCATGCCCGCACTTTATTCCTGCATTCGTTCAAAACTTATCCGTTGCCATTGTTCTTGCATGCGTCAGACGAATCTTTGAGTCTGAAATATCTGTAAGTTTTCCCACGTGATTATC
>NZ_WBRZ01000429.1:0-2976 GCF_008923895.1 Pseudomonas sp. GXM4 | reverse complement strand
TTTCTAACTGTAGGAGCTGCCGAAGGCTGCGATCTTTTGCTTTTAAAGGCGCATCTAAGGTTATGCCCAAACAATATTTCTCAACCTCGTCATAACGTCTCTAAGATCACGTCATAACTCGTTATAACAAGTTATCCGACGATGACCGATAACGTTCTCTCCCTCAGTAGCGTTCCGCTGCACACCCAACTGCGCGATGTCCTGCGTGCGCGGATTCTCGACGGTGAATACCCGCAAGACAGCCAGATGCCTTCCGAAAGCGAACTGGGCGCGCTGTTCAAAGTCAGCCGCATCACCGTGCGCCAGGCACTCGGTGATCTGCAAAAGGAAGGCCTGATCTTCAAGATCCACGGCAAGGGCACCTTCGTCGCCAAGCCGAAAACCTTTCAGAACGTCAGTAGCCTGCAAGGCCTCGCCGAGTCGATGACCGGGCGCGGTTATGAAGTGATCAACCGCCTGCGCAGTTTCAAATTCATTCCGGCCGACAAACGTGTCGCCGAGCGTCTGCAGGTGGCCGAAGGTGAAATCGTCGCGCAGATCAAACGCGTACGGCTGATCAATCGCGAGCCGATCTCGCTGGAAATCACCTACCTGCCCAAAGCGGTCGGCGAACGGCTGGAGAAGGCCGACCTGGTCACTCGCGACATCTTTCTGATCCTCGAAAACGACTGCGGCATCGCCCTTGGCCACGCCGATCTGGCCATCGACGCAGTGCTGGCTGACAGCGACCTGACCCAGGCGCTCAACGTCGAAGCGGGCTCGCCGATCATGCGCATCGAGCGCCTGACCCATGACGCCCAGGGCCAGCCGTTGGACTTCGAACACCTTTATTACCGTGGCGATGCGTTCCAGTACCGCCTGCGGATCGACCGGCAAAAAGGGGAGCAGGCATGACCCGCAACGTTCTAGAACAGGAATACGACATTGTCGTGATTGGCGGCGGTACGGCCGGGCCGATGGCAGCGATCAAGGCCAAGGAGAAGAACCGCGATTTGCGCGTATTGCTGGTCGACAAGGCCAACGTCAAGCGCAGCGGCGCGATCAGCATGGGCATGGATGGCCTGAACAACGCGATCATTCCCGGCCACTCGACACCGGAGCAGTACACCAAGGAAATCACCATCGCCAACGACGGCATCGTCAATCAGGCGGCGGTCTACGCCTATGCGACGCACAGTTTTGAAACCATCGAACAACTCGACCGCTGGGGCGTGAAGTTCGAGAAAGACGAGACCGGTGACTACGCGGTAAAAAAGGTCCACCACATGGGCGCCTATGTGCTGCCGATGCCGGAAGGGCACGACATCAAGAAAGTCCTGTATCGGCAGTTGAAACGTGCGCGGGTGAGCATCACCAATCGCCTGGTCTGCACGCGTTTGCTGACTGACGAGGAGGGCGCGGTCAACGGTGTGATGGGCTTCGATTGCCGCACCGCCGACTTCCATGTGATCAAGGCCAAAGCAGTGATTCTCGCCTGCGGCGCGGCCGGACGCCTCGGTCTGCCGTCGTCGGGCTACCTGATGGGCACCTACGAAAACCCGACCAATGCGGGCGACGGCTACGCGATGGCCTATCACGCCGGCGCTGAGCTGGCGAATCTCGAGTGCTTTCAGATCAACCCGTTGATCAAGGACTACAACGGCCCGGCCTGCGCCTACGTCACCGGCCCGCTGGGGGGCTACACCGCCAACAACAAGGGCGAACGCTTCATCGAGTGCGACTACTGGAGCGGACAGATGATGTGGGAGTTCCATCAGGAACTGGAGAGCGGCAACGGCCCGGTGTTCCTCAAACTCGACCATCTGGCCGAGGAAACCATCCAGAACATCGAGGAAATCCTGCACAGCAACGAGCGCCCGAGCCGTGGCCAGTTCCACGCCAACCGTGGCACTGACTACCGTACGCAGATGGTCGAAATGCACATTTCGGAAATCGGTTTTTGCAGCGGCCACTCGGCGTCCGGCGTGTGGGTCAACGAGCGTGCCGAGACTTCAGTCAAAGGCTTGTATTCGGCCGGCGACATGGCTGCGGTGCCGCACAATTACATGCTCGGCGCGTTCACTTACGGCTGGTTCGCCGGGCACAACGCCGCGGAATTTGTCGCCGGCCGCGAGTTTTCCGCACTGGACAGCGAGCAGATCGTCAAGGAACAGGCCCGGGTCTACGCGCCGCTCGATCGTCAGGACGGTCTGCCGCCGGCGCAGGTCGAGTACAAGCTGCGGCGCTTCGTCAACGACTACCTGCAACCGCCGAAAGTGACCAAAAAAATGCAGATCGGCCTGCAACGCTTCAGCGAAATCGAGCGCGATCTCGAGCAGATGAAAGCCAATAACGCTCACGAACTGATGCGAGCGATGGAAACCAGCGTGATCCGCGATTGCGCCGAAATGGCCGCCCGCGCGTCGTTGTTCCGCGCCGAAAGCCGCTGGGGCTTGTACCACTATCGCGTCGATCACCCGCAACGCAACGACGCCGAGTGGTTCTGCCATTGCCATCTGAAGAAGGGCGAGGACGGGCGCATGACCAGTTTCAAGAAAGCCGTCGAGCCTTACATCATCCCGCTCGACGCCGACGAAATGCAGGCTTACGACCGCCTGCGGGTCGGCGCCTGCGCCGCTTGATGCATCACTGAAAAGAGAGTCCGAACCATGGCTTATCAAGCTCAGGAAATCTTCTTCCGCTCCAACGCGCCGGTCACCGTCGACGAGGACAAATGCATCGCCGAAAAGGGCTGCACGGTGTGTGTCGACGTCTGCCCGATGGACCTGCTGGCAATCAACCCGGCCACGCAAAAGGCCTACATGGCGTTCGATGAATGCTGGTACTGCATGCCGTGCGAGAAGGATTGCCCGACGGGGGCGGTGAAGGTCGACATCCCTTATCTCCTGCGTTGACAGGTCGGACGCCATCGCTGGCAAGCCAGCTCCCACAGGCTTCTCTAGCGTGTGCGAAATTTTGTTCCACGACAGATCCCTG
>NZ_WBRZ01000428.1:0-3004 GCF_008923895.1 Pseudomonas sp. GXM4 | reverse complement strand
AAAAGATCGCAGCCTTCGGCAGCTCCTACAGGGGGTTTTTGCATCCTGCAGAAATAACCCGGTGCGGGTGAAACGAACGGATGATGGGGATCGTCCCGCCCGCACCGGAGTGAGGCAGCTTCAAGCTTCAAGCCTCAAGCTGCAAGTAAAGGCATTCACTCGCAGCTCTTGGCTTGTAGCTTGTAGCTTGTAGCTTGCAGCTGCCGTTTTAGAACTTCGCTTCAGCATCCAGCTGCAGGGTGTTGGCATCTGCATCGCGCTGGCTGCGGCTGGCGAAGTCGGCCTTGGTCAGGAAGTACGTGGCGCCGACGGCGAAGTTCTTGTCGATGTCGTAACCGACCTTGAACTTGTGCCCGCGCGAACCGGTGGTGCCGTTGGCAAAGTCGGAGTCGGTGAAGGCGCCGACCACGGCGTTGCGCTGCACGTCGCGATAGTTGTAGTCGAGGTTGAAGCCGAAGACTTTCGACTTCGCGCCGAGCAACCATGCGGTGTCCTGATCGGTCACGGCATCGTTGTTCTTCACGTACTGGCCGTAGAACGACAGCGGCATTGGCAAGCCGCCGATGTCGATCTGGCTGAACCCTTCATACAGACGGAATTCGTTGTCGGCCGAGTTGCCGTTGACTGCCAGCGCGCACGGCGTCGAGGTGCCGGTGCAGCGGCTGTCATCGTCATTCTGGTAAGCGTAAACGCTGCCGCCGACGGTCATCTTCAGGTTGTCGGTGATGTTGAAGCGGCTGCCCAACTGGCCAGCGGTCAGGCGCAGGTCGTGGCGGAATTGCACGCCGTCGCCGTCAACGTTGTCCTTGAGGTTGTAGTTACCCAGGCTGCCGAACAGTTCGGCGCTGCCGCCCAGTGGGTATTTGTAGGTAACGGCCAGACCTTCCGGGTTGATGTCGCTGTCCCAGATCACGTCGCCCATGCTTACCCATGGTTGCAGCATCTTGCCGCCGATCACGTGCAGGTTCTTGATCTGATCCGGGTGATAGTCGATGTAGCCGAGGTCGAGCCAGATCTGCTTCTTGTCGAAGTAGTTGTCCTGATCCTGGTTGGTCGAGCGCGCGTCGTCCCCGCCGCCGGTGGCGATACGGATGCCGGTGTCGACTTGCGGGTTGATCTCGGTATAGGCGCCCAGACGCGCACGGATGCGCTGGCGGTCCTTGTCGCGGCCGCCGTTGTTCGGCTCGCCGTCGATCTTGATGGTTTCCTGACGGATACGTACGTCGCCCTTGAACTGGGTCTTGGCCGCCCAGGCCAGTTTCTGATCGAACAGGCTCTGTTCGTTGGTCTTCTTCGCGACCGCCGCTACTTGTTCGTTGGTTTCCTGCTGCGCCTGTTGGGCGATTTGCTGAGCCTTCTGATCCTTGGCCAGTTCTGTTTGCAGCTCGATGTACTGCGCCTGGGAAATCGACCCGTTGGCCTTGAGCATGTCGAGCAGTTTGGCGTCGACTGCAGCACTGGCCGGAACGCTCATGGCCAGCAACAAGCCGCCGCACAGGGCCGCTGCAGTTTTCGTGGAAGCAAGACGCATAGCAATCTCCGAAGATGAAGGGGATGGCTGAACCATCCTGGGCACAACCGGCCTGAAGGCCGGAAAACTGTGTCCGGGTTAGAACCCGGCGCTCTAAAAACAGGCGCCAGTATCGCGATGGTTTATGACAGAGCGGTGGCACAGTGATGGCAGGTTGATGACGATGCGGATCAGGCGTGAACTATCGAGTTAGAGCGCTGTCGGCCGATTGAGCGTGTGCAACGGGGTCGCGATCAGCGATACTCGCCGGGCTTTGTCGCCAAGCTGTGGAGTGCCAGTGAATGCCGTTGCAACGCCTGCAAGACCTGTCAGAAATCGCCCCGGCAAGCTGGGATGCGCTGGTGCCGGACAACCAGCCGTTCCTGCGCCACGCATTCCTCAGTGCGCTGGAAGACAGCGGCAGTGTCGGCCCGCATTCAGGCTGGCAGCCCGAGCATTTGCTGCACATCGAAGATGATCGACTGATCGCCGCACTGCCCAGTTATCGCAAGTGGCATTCCTACGGCGAGTACGTCTTCGATCACGGTTGGGCCGACGCCTGTGCCCGCGCCGGCATCGATTACTACCCCAAACTGTTGACAGCCGTGCCGTTCAGCCCGGTGAGCGGCCCGCGCTTGCTGGCGGCAACAGTGGAGGACGGTTTCGAACTGCTGAAGAGCCTGCCGGGGTATTTGCAGATCGAAGAGCTCTCCAGCGCGCACATCAATTTCACTGATCCGTTTACCGATGCGGCGATGGCCGAGCAACCGGGCTGGCTGCAGCGTATCGGCTGTCAATATCACTGGCAGAACCGTGAGTACCGCGACTTTCAGGACTTCCTCGACGCCCTCAGCTCACGCAAGCGCAAGCAGATGCGCAAGGAACGCGAGCAGGTGGCGGGGCAGGGCTTTGAGTTCGAGTGGTTGGAGGGGCGTGAGCTGGGCGAGGCGCAGTGGGATTTCGTGTACGCCTGCTATGCCAACACCTACGCGGTGCGGCGTCAGGCGCCATATCTGACGCGGGAGTTCTTCAGCCTGCTGGCCGAACGCATGCCTGAAGCGATTCGCGTGGTCCTGGCCAAACAGGGCTCACGGCCGGTGGCGATGGCGTTCAGTCTGGTCGGTGGCGACAGTTTCTACGGGCGTTATTGGGGCTGCCTGGCCGAGTTTGATCGGCTGCATTTCGAGACGTGTTTTTATCAGGGCATGGATTACGCGATTGCCAATGGCATCCAGCGTTTCGATGCCGGGGCGCAGGGCGAGCACAAGTTGATTCGCGGCTTCGAACCGGTGATCACCCATTCCTGGCATTACCTGCGCCATCCGGGGTTGAAAGCAGCGGTGAAGGATTTTCTCCAGCAAGAGCGCGCCGGGGTTCTGGCCTATGCCGAAGAGGCCCGCACCGCGTTGCCTTATCGCCAAACCTGACCATGATCGTTCCCACGCTCTGCGTGGGAAGGCAGGCCGTGACGCTCCGCGTCACTGGACGCGGAGC
>NZ_WBRZ01000427.1:0-3018 GCF_008923895.1 Pseudomonas sp. GXM4 | reverse complement strand
GGGGGTGGATTTCGATCCGACCGAGGGATTACAGGGCTTTGCGCGGAGTCGACCCCGGCAGATTTTTTTTCGTTAATTTTTTGGCAGGTGTTTTTTTGTTTAAAAAATAGCCAGAAAAGCGGGTTTTTCACTATATCTAGTGTTTTGCAAGCGTTTTTCACGGCTTCAGACACAACTGAGCCCGACCGAAGCCGGGCTGGAATCGACCCTCAATGTAGCGCTGAGCGATCCGATTCGGTGCAGTCTGATTCAGTTCGTGCAGCCGTTGCCCATGATGCTGTAGCGCAGGATGTGGCGTTGGCCTTTGGAGTCGTCGTATTCCATTTTCGCCGGTACTACTTCGCAGACATTTGGCACTTCGCTCATCGATACAACTTTGGCGATGTCCAGATGCGTGGAGTAAGTGTATTCCTCGATGACCGGTTGTTGCTGTGCGACATCAGTCGGGACCTCGTCTGCCATGGCGGTTGCGCACAGACTGCTGAGGGCCAGAACCAATAAAGCTTTCATTTCTAATTCACCTTTTTGAGGTCGAGTGGGGTCACGCAACCTTTTTAGGGTTGCGTGTGGAGCTTGAGTAGTTGATGCGTTACTTGGAGAGCTGGATTAACGGCCTTCGTGGGGGCTGTAACGTTGTTAATCGCGGTTGCCTTGTTGGCGAGGTGAATTTTAGGGCGGCGGGGTGTCGGTAAACAGGGGCGGTTTTGATAAACACTTTTGATAGATTTGGTAACAATCGATTGAGGTCTTGGTGTCTGGCCGGATGGGGTTTGCCTGACGGATCGCGTTGACTGCATCGCTGGCAAGCCAGCTCCCACATGGAATGCGGACATTTTGTAGGGGCTTGTTACTACCATCGTCGAATGGTTCTATGGGGCCCACCCGGCTACAACGGGGTCATACAAAAACAACTATTACACCGAGGTAGGAAAGATGAGTGCGGCTTCTCTGTATCCCGTTCGTCCCGAGGTTCTGGCAAACACGCTGACTGACGAGGCGACCTACAAAGCCATGTACCAGCAGTCGGTCGTCAACCCTGACGGCTTCTGGCGCGAGCAAGCCAAGCGTCTGGACTGGATCAAGCCTTTCACCACGGTGAAGCAGACGTCGTTCGACGATCACCATGTCGACATCAAGTGGTTTGCCGACGGCACCCTGAACGTTTCCTACAACTGCCTCGACCGTCATCTGGCCGAGCGCGGCGATCAAGTCGCGATCATCTGGGAAGGCGACGATCCTTCCGAAAGCCGCAACATCACCTACCGCGAACTGCACGAGCAAGTGTGCAAACTGGCCAACGCCCTGCGTGGTCAGGACGTGCACCGTGGCGACGTGGTGACCATTTACATGCCGATGATTCCCGAAGCCGTGGTCGCCATGCTGGCCTGCACCCGGATCGGCGCGATTCACTCGGTGGTGTTCGGCGGTTTCTCGCCGGAAGCCCTGGCCGGTCGCATCATCGACTGCCGTTCGAAAGTGGTGATCACCGCTGACGAAGGCATCCGTGCCGGCAAGAAGATTTCCCTCAAGGCCAATGTCGACGACGCCCTGACCAATCCGGAAACCAGCAGCATCCAGAAGGTCATCGTCTGCAAGCGCACCGGTGGCGACATCAAGTGGAACCAGCATCGCGACATCTGGTACGAAGACCTGATGAAGGTCGCGGGCACCGTGTGCGCACCGAAAGAGATGGGCGCCGAAGAAGCGTTGTTCATCCTTTATACCTCCGGCTCCACCGGCAAGCCGAAGGGCGTGCAGCACACCACCGGCGGTTATCTGCTGTATGCGGCGATGACCCACGAACGCGTGTTCGACTACCGTCCGGGCGAAATCTACTGGTGCACCGCCGACGTCGGCTGGGTCACCGGCCACAGTTACATCGTCTACGGCCCGCTGGCCAACGGCGCGACCACCGTGCTGTTTGAAGGCGTGCCGAACTACCCGGACATCACACGGGTGGCGAAGATCATCGACAAGCACAAGGTCAACATCCTCTACACCGCGCCGACCGCGATCCGCGCGATGATGGCCTCGGGTCAGGCTGCCGTGGAAGGCGCCGATGGCAGCAGCCTGCGTCTGCTCGGTTCGGTCGGTGAGCCGATCAACCCGGAAGCCTGGGACTGGTACTACAAGAATGTCGGCAAGTCGCGTTGCCCGATCGTCGATACCTGGTGGCAGACCGAAACCGGCGGCAACATGATGAGCCCGCTGCCGGGTGCTCACGCGCTGAAGCCGGGTTCGGCGGCGCGTCCGTTCTTCGGGGTGGTGCCGGCGCTGGTCGACAACCTCGGCAACATCATCGAGGGCGAGGCCGAGGGCAATCTGGTGATTCTCGATTCGTGGCCGGGTCAGGCGCGTACGCTGTACGGCGATCACGATCGTTTCGTCGATACCTACTTCAAGACCTTCCGTGGCATGTACTTCACCGGTGACGGCGCGCGTCGCGATGCCGACGGTTACTACTGGATCACCGGGCGCGTGGACGACGTGCTCAACGTCTCCGGCCACCGCATGGGCACCGCCGAGATCGAAAGCGCGATGGTCGCGCATCCGAAGGTGGCCGAAGCTGCGGTGGTGGGTGTGCCGCATGACATCAAGGGGCAGGGCATCTATGTCTACGTGACCTTGAAGAACGGCGAGGAGCCGACCGAGCAACTGCGCCTGGAGCTGAAGAACTGGGTGCGCAAGGAGATCGGCCCGATCGCTTCGCCGGATGTGATCCAGTGGGCACCGGGGCTGCCGAAGACCCGTTCGGGCAAGATCATGCGCCGCATCCTGCGCAAGATTGCCACGGCGGAATATGATGGGCTGGGCGACATCTCGACCCTGGCGGATCCGGGTGTGGTGCAGCATTTGATTGATACGCACAAGACCATGAATGTTGCTTAAGTAGCGCTTTGATGTGCTGAAAAGCCCTGTTCGGTGTTCGCCGGACAGGGCTTTTTTGTGTCTGCAGGTTTTGTGCTGGTAGGGCTTGGCCTCATCGCTGGCAAGCCAGCTCCCACAGGTTTTTGATCG
>NZ_WBRZ01000426.1:0-3027 GCF_008923895.1 Pseudomonas sp. GXM4 | reverse complement strand
GCTGCATTCCCACGCAGAGCGTGGGAACGATCACGCCCCGCCATCCACCGATGCCGGGGCGTTTTGCTGTCTACGATTCAACTTGCCCCACCCCAGGCCGACAAACTGGCAATATCAAGCCTTTCGAACGCGGAGATAACGGACATGTCCCTACGCACCCTGCTCACCACCCTGCTGCTCGGCTGCAGTTTTTCGGTGCTGGCAGCCACAGAAATCGTCCCCCTCAAATACCACACCAGCGCTGACATGTTGCCAGTGGCGCAGGATTTCATCGGCCAGGACGGTCAGGTCAGCGCTTACGACAATCAGCTGATCGTCAAGGCCGAGCCGGGCAAGATTCAGGAGTTGAAGGATCTGCTGGCGCAACTCGATACCGCACCGAAGCGCTTGCTGATCACCGTCGACACCAACGAAAACAACGGCCGTGGCGACGAAGGTTATGCGGTCAATGGCGCCCAGCCGAGCCAGACCCGGATCATCAGCCGCAGCACCACCAGCCGCAACGGCGGCGTTCAGCAAGTGCAGACCAGCGAAGGCACTCCGGCGCTGATCCAGGTCGGCCAGAGCGTGCCGATCACCAACACCCAGAGCGATTCCTACGGCGGTTACAGCAGCGAGACCCAATACCGCAACGTCACCCAGGGTTTCTACGTCACCGCCAGCGTCACCGGCGAGACCGTTCATCTGGCGATCAGCACCAACCGTGACCGCATGAGCCAGGAACGTCCCGATGTAGTGAACGTGCAAAGCACCGACACAACCGTCACCGGACGCCTCGGTGAATGGATCACTCTGGCGGGCGTCAACAGCCAGACTCAGGCCGATAAACAGGGCCTGACCCGCAGCTACTCGACTCAAGGCCGGGATGACATGACCTTGCGGGTGAAAGTCGACACACTGGACTAAAGCACCGAAAACTGACTGATTAGTCGTATTAGACGAAAGATGTAGTGCCTTAAAAAAAGCACTACAAAACGTTTGACGAGGCCAAAAAGCGAAGGCATGATGGCCTCGCTCCCGCTAATCAGAGGCCCTGGCAAGGGCCTTCGAAGCGCCGTTCGCACCTATCCCGCGAACCGTTTCGTGTCTGTACCGCCCACAAGGTGTGTTTGACGAGGTTGCCGACTGGAACGAAGTTGTCCCGAGGGACGGAAGCGTATTTAGGTAACCCGGCTTCACGCTGCAGACCGTATAAAGGCCCACGACGCCGGAATGCGCCCGCACCGCGCCACTACCTGCTCACTTCCCCTCGAGCCCATCGTTCATCCCGTCGCCTACCCCGCCAAATCCGACTTGACCACCTAAGCTTCTGGTCAGCGAGCGCAGGAATTTTCCACCGCAGAACAACTTTTCATAAAAGACGCGACGAGGTTTATCTCCATGGCACTGACACGCGAACAGCAAATTGCAGCCCTCGAAAAAGACTGGGCCGAGAACCCGCGCTGGAAAGGCGTGACTCGCACTTACTCCGCTGCCGACGTGGTCCGCCTGCGTGGCTCGGTTCAGCCAGAGCACACCTTCGCGAAGATGGGCGCCGAGAAGCTGTGGAACCTGGTCACCCAGGGTGCCAAGCCGTCCTTCCGTCCAGAGAAAGATTTCGTCAACTGCATGGGCGCCCTGACTGGCGGCCAGGCTGTTCAGCAGGTCAAGGCCGGTATCCAGGCGATCTACCTGTCCGGCTGGCAGGTGGCTGCGGACAACAACTCCGCAGAATCGATGTACCCGGACCAGTCGCTGTACCCGGTGGACTCGGTGCCAACCGTGGTCAAGCGCATCAACAACTCGTTCCGTCGTGCTGACCAGATCCAGTGGAAAGCAGGCAAGAACCCGGGCGATGACGGCTACATCGACTACTTCGCACCAATCGTGGCCGACGCTGAAGCCGGTTTCGGCGGTGTACTCAACGCCTACGAGCTGATGAAAAGCATGATCGAAGCAGGCGCCGCTGGCGTTCACTTCGAAGACCAACTGGCTTCGGTGAAGAAGTGCGGCCACATGGGCGGCAAGGTTCTGGTGCCAACCCAGGAAGCCGTACAGAAGCTGACCGCTGCCCGTCTGGCCGCTGACGTTGCCGGCACGCCGACCATCATTCTGGCCCGCACCGACGCCAACGCGGCCGACCTGCTGACTTCCGACTGCGACCCGTACGATCAGCCATTCGTGACCGGCGAGCGCACTCAGGAAGGTTTCTACAAGGTACGTGCCGGCCTGGATCAAGCGATCGCCCGTGGCCTGGCTTACGCTCCGTACGCCGACCTGATCTGGTGCGAAACCGCCAAGCCGGATCTGGAAGAAGCCCGTCGCTTCGCTGAAGCGATCAAGAAGGAATACCCGGACCAGCTGCTGTCGTACAACTGCTCGCCTTCCTTCAACTGGAAGAAGAACCTGGACGACGCGACCATCGCCAAGTTCCAGCGCGAACTGTCCGCCATGGGCTACAAGCACCAGTTCATCACCCTGGCCGGCATTCACAACATGTGGCACAGCATGTTCAACCTGGCGCACGACTACGCCCGCAACGACATGACTGCCTACGTGAAACTGCAAGAGCAGGAGTTCGCTGACGCCGCCAAGGGTTACACCTTCGTGGCTCACCAGCAGGAAGTGGGCACCGGCTACTTCGACGACATGACCACCGTGATCCAGGGTGGCTCGTCGTCGGTAACCGCGCTGACCGGTTCGACCGAAGAAGAACAGTTCCACTGATTCGGCTTCACCTGAGCAAACGGCCTTTGCGGATCGAATAAAAAGCTAACCGCAAAGCCGCAAGACTGACGCCCCGACTGGATCGGGGCGTTTTTTTGCCTGTTGGAATCTCAAAGACACTACAAATCCCCTGTGGGAGCGAGCCTGCTCGCGAAGGCGATAAGTCAGCTTGCACATCTGGAGGCTGATCCACCGCTTTCGCGAGCAGGCTCGCTTGTATGGTAGGACTTGAAGGGAGGAGGAGGGACAAGGCTCGATTCTGACTGTTAGCGCAGTACAGACCGTGGGAGATTTTCACCCTCCTCCTTTCACCCAAGCGCC
>NZ_WBRZ01000425.1:0-3048 GCF_008923895.1 Pseudomonas sp. GXM4 | reverse complement strand
GTCCGCTTTTGGCTGGGACGCGGAGCGTCCCGGGCTGCATTCCCACGCGGAGCGTGGGAACGATCGCCGTCAGAGGGTCAGGGTCAACCGGCTGACCAGCGCCCCCGGCAACAGCGATGACGAGGTATTGCGCTGGCTGTACGTACTCGCCGACAGCAGCAGCTCACGCTCGGTGGTCAGTGCCTCCAACTGCGAACCGAGCAGGTTGTAGGCGCTATCGTCGAAGCGCATGGTGCTGACCGGCGCCTGGATCTCGCCGTTCTCGACCCAGAAGGTCGCGAAGCGGGTCATGCCGGTCATGCGCGCCGCCGGTTGATCCGAGTAGTTCAGGTACCAAAGGTTGCTGATGTACAGCCCGGTGCCCAATTGCTTGAGGATCTCTTGCTGCGACAGATCACCGGCGGCCATGTTCAATGCGCTGGGCATCTCGCCGCCGCCCGCACCGTTCGCCGCCAGACCATATTCGGCGGCGCTGCGCGAGCCGACCAGTTGATCACCGGCCCGGCCTTCGATGATCAGACGCAGATCGCTGCGCGGATATCCCTCGGCGGAAAACGCCGGGCTCAGGGATTCGCTGACTTTCTCATCCAGCGACACCAGCGGACTGAACGCCTGATCGCCGACGTAGAGTTTCTGCAACGGGCTGCTCTTGCTGGCGATCGATTGCGCCGAGAACCCGCCCCAACTGAGCATGCCCATGATTTCTTCCAGCGCTGCCGGTGCCAGATAGGCGCGGTACTGTCCCGGTGCCAGGGTGCGTAACGGTCGGCCGAGAAACTCCAGCTGTTCGCGGGCCTGGGCGAAACGCCGGGCGAAGCCCTCGTCGCTCCAGTCATGCCCGGCGTAGCTGGCCTTCACCGCTTCGCCATTTTCATGGAACAGGCTGAAGTCGAAGTTGAAGCTGTTGGCTTCATGCCAGCCGAACGCGCCGGCGGAGCTGGCGAACCCGCGACTGATCGGGCCGGCAGCATAGAAACCGACCAGATCGAGACCTTCAGCGGCAGCGCAGATTTGCCCGACGACATCTTCGGTGTCCGGCAGCGGATGCGCTTGTACGTGCGTGCTCTGCCAGCTGTTGTGATTGAGCAGCAGGTACGGATCCTGCGGCAGCAGCGGCAGGGTTTCGCGCAGTTGTTGCAGGCCCTCGGCGAGCCGTTGCAGATCGGCTTCCTGATCCCCGGACAAGGTGATCTGCAGGTCGGCGTGGCGACCGTCGTCGATCAGTTTCAGGCCGACGTTGGCCTGTTGCACTTGCCCGGCCTGGCGCACCTTGGCGTGATTGAAGCGCACGAACGCCGAGGCTTCGGCGGCGTAGCTGAGCGTGAACTGTTCCGGCTCGCGCACGCTGTCGCGCAGCCAGTTGACCATGACCTTGAAGGCGTCGGACTGACGCTTCGAAATGCTCATCAGGCGTCTCCCCCAAACACATCAATGTTGCTGAATACGCAGGCCGGCGAAGCGTGGCCGACGCGAATCACCTGATTCGGTTCGCCCTTGCCGCAGTTCGGCGTGCCCAGCACCTTGACGGTGTTGGCATCGCCGACGGCGCGCAGGCTCTTCCAGAAGTGCGCGGAAATCGCCCGGTAGTTGGGATTTTTCACCACGCCTTTAAGTTCACCATGCTCGATCAACTGGCCCCATTCGCAGCCGAACTGGAATTTGTTGCGCGCATCGTCGATCGACCACGAGCGATTGGTGCTCATCAGGATGCCGTGCTCGATACCACCGATCATCTGCTCCAGCGTCTGATCGCCCGGCTCGATGTTGAGGTTGGCCATGCGGTCGATCGGTGGCCGGTTCCAGCCGCAGGCGCGGCTGTTGGCAACGCCTTCGAGGCCGGCACGATACTGCGACAGTGCCCCACCCAATGGGCGCAGCAACAGGCCGTCGCGGATCAGGAATTGTTTGCTCGCCGCAGTGCCGTCGTCGTCATGGCCGTAGCTCGCCAGCTCTTCGGGAATGCCTGGATCGAAAGTTACGTTGAGCAAATTCGAGCCGTATTGCAGGCTGCCGAAATCGCTGGTCTTGACGAAACTGGTGCCGGCGTAATTGCGCTCATCGCCGAGGATGCGGTCGAGCTCCAGCGGGTGACCGATGGATTCATGGATCTGCAGCATCATCTGATCAGGCATCAGCAGCAGGTCGCGCGGGCCTTGCGGGGTGTTCGGCGCGAGCAGCAGTTGCAGGGCCTGGTCGGCGACTTGCGGACCGGCACCGACCAGGCCGCAGCGGCTGATGACGTCGGCGCCACCCTGCTGGCCGAAATTCTCGCGGCCGAGGCTGCGGGTCTGGCTGTCGTTGCCGTCGTAGGCGGTGACGTCGAGGCTCGGATAGACGAAGCGCTGGGCCTGGCGCAATTCGGCGCCGGCGCTGCTCAGGTAGATCTGCTCGACGTTAGTGATGCCGATGCTCACCTGCCAATTGACCAGGCGTTCATCCTTGGGCACCGAGGCGGATTCCGCGCCGAGCAGATCGAAGCATTCGCTCAGGGACGGGAAGGGCTGTTCGAGATTGGGTGAAAAATAATCAGCGCGATCGCTGGAAAGCGGCTGCTCGCGCAGATCGAGCAAGGCGTGCGGCTTGAGCCGGCGGGCCTGTTGCTCGGCGCGCTCGAGGGCGGCTTGCAGGCCTTGTTGCGAGAGGTCATTGGTCGCCGCGTAGGCTTCGACGCCATTCACGCGCACGGTGAGCATCGCCCCTTCATCGCGGCTCAGGCTCGGCGGTTCGGCGACGTTCTTGCGCACCGACAGAAACTGCCCGGACTCGCGCACATACCGCAGGGAAAAAAATTCAGCGCCCGTGCGCAAGGCAGCAAAGCGCTGCTTGAGCTGGGGGTGGAAATCGAACATTCGAGAACCTCCTTGTAATGGAGTAGCGGCATGGCGACAGCGGGGAGGGGTGAAACGGTTGCGCGAGGTCTAGAGTAGGCCTGCGTGGGGGTAGGATCAAGTGAAGAGGGGATGTAGGAGGATTTACTGTGCCCGATAGCAGATCGTTCCCACGCTCTGCGTGGGAATGCCGCCATGGACGCTCTGCGTCCGCTTTGGG
>NZ_WBRZ01000424.1:0-3049 GCF_008923895.1 Pseudomonas sp. GXM4 | reverse complement strand
CAACATTGATGTGTCTGACAGACCGCTTTCGCGGGCAGGCTCGCTCCCACATGGGGTATTGCTGAACCGTCTTACTGAACGGTCGGGGTCTCGCCGCTTTCCTGCATGCGCTGCAGCTCTTGCGCGTACAGGGCATCGAAGTTCACCGGCGCCAGCATCAGCGCCGGGAACGAGCCACGGGTAACCAGACTGTCCAGGGTTTCGCGGGCGTACGGGAACAGGATGTTCGGGCAGAACGCACCCAAGGTGTGGCTCATCGAAGCCGCGTCCAGATTCTTGATCAGGAAGATACCGGCCTGTTGCACTTCAGCGATGAAGGCCACTTCTTCACCGTTTTTCACGGTGACGGAAAGAGTCAGCACCACTTCGTAGAAATCGCCTTCCAGCGCTTTCTGGCGAGTGTTCAGATCCAGACCGACCGCCGGATCCCACTGCTGGCGGAAGATCGCCGGGCTTTTCGGGGCTTCGAAGGACAGGTCGCGTACGTAGATGCGCTGCAAGGAAAATTGCGGTGCGGTTTCTTCTTCGCTGGCTGCAGTGTTCTGTTGGTCAGTCATCTCAGATCCTTATCGATCTTGGGTCTTTTAGGGAGTGCTGTACGTGGGTGCAGCCGTTCAGCCCTTGAGCAGCGCGTCGAGTTTGCCGGCGCGCTCCAGGGCGTATAAATCATCGCAACCGCCGATGTGCTTTGCGCCGATCCAGATCTGCGGCACGGACGTGCGCCCGGCCTTTTTGGTCATTTCGGCACGCAGCTGCGGCTTGCCATCGACCTTGATCTCTTCGAAGGCCACGCCTTTGCTGGCGAGCAGATGCTTGGCGCGCGAGCAGTAAGGGCAGTAATCGCTGGAGTAGACGATGACTTCGCTCATGTCATTTCACCAGCGGCAGGTTGTCGCCTTTCCAGCTGGAAATCCCGCCGGACAGCTTGGCGGCGGTGAAGCCGGACTTCATCAGCTCGCGGGCGTGGGTGCCGGCGGTCTGACCGAGGGCATCGACCAGAATGATGGTCTTGGCCTTGTGTTTTTCCAGCTCGCCGACGCGGGCAGCCAGTTTGTCTTGCGGGATGTTCACCGCGCCGACGATGTGGCCAGCGGCATAATCCTTGGCCGGACGGATGTCCACCACCACGCCTGCGTCTTTATTGACCAGTGCGGTCAGCTCGCCGGTGCTCAGGCTTTTGCCGCCGCCCTGCATCGTGTGCGCCAGCAACAGAGCCAGAAGTACGACGAAGATACCGACAAGAATGTAGTGGTTAGTGGCAAATTCAATCAGGTGAGCAACCATCGAAGGAGGTTCCAGGGCGTTAAAATGTCGGCCAGTATACACAGCCACTATGGTCGGCCAAACCCCGTCCGGCGGTGACGCGGTCGGAACTTCGCTTTAAACTCCAACTCCGTTTTCCATCGCCCTCTTCTTTATCAGCCACGAGTGGATTCCATGACGACTACGCCCAAACCTTTGGTCCTGATGATTCTCGACGGCTTCGGTCACAGCGACAGCCCCGAATCCAATGCCGTGTTCGCGGCGAAGAAACCTGTGCTGGATCGTCTGTGGGCCACGGTGCCGAACGGCTTGATTTCGGGCAGCGGCATGGACGTCGGCCTGCCGGACGGCCAGATGGGCAACTCCGAAGTCGGCCACATGAACCTCGGCGCCGGGCGCGTGGTGTATCAGGACTTCACCCGTGTGACCAAAGCGATCCGCGACGGCGAATTCTTCGAAAACCCGACCATCTGCGCCGCTGTGGATAAAGCCGTGGCCGCCGGCAAAGCCGTGCATTTCATGGGCCTGCTGTCCGATGGCGGCGTGCACAGCCACCAGGATCACCTGATCGCCATGGCCGAACTGGCCTTCAAGCGCGGCGCTGAAAAAATCTACCTGCACGCCTTCCTCGATGGCCGCGACACGCCGCCGAAAAGCGCCGCTTCGTCGATCGAACTGCTCGACGCGACTTTCCAGGCCCTCGGCAAAGGCCGGATCGCCAGCATCATCGGCCGCTATTTCGCCATGGACCGTGACAACCGTTGGGATCGCGTCGCCCAGGCCTACAACCTGATCGTCGACGGCAACGGCGAATTCAACGCCGCCACCGCTCAGGAAGGTCTCGAAGCCGCCTACGCCCGTGGCGAAAGCGACGAATTCGTCAAAGCCACTTCCATCGGTGAGCCGGTAAAAGTTGAAGACGGCGACGCCGTGGTGTTCATGAACTTCCGTGCCGACCGCGCCCGCGAGCTGACCCGCGTGTTCGTCGAAGACGATTTCAAGGACTTCGCGCGCGCGCGCCAGCCAAAACTGGCCGGTTTCGTCATGCTGACCCAGTACGCCGCAAGCATTCCGGCACCGTCGGCCTTCGCTGCCGGCAGCCTGGAAAACGTTCTTGGTGATTATCTGGCGAAAAACGGCAAGACCCAGCTGCGCATCGCTGAAACCGAAAAATACGCCCACGTGACCTTCTTCTTCTCCGGCGGTCGTGAAGAACCGTTCCCGGGCGAAGAGCGCATCCTGATCCCGTCGCCGAAAGTCGCGACTTATGACTTGCAGCCGGAAATGAGCGCCCCGGAAGTCACTGACCGTATCGTCGACGCCATCGAAAACCAGCGCTACGACGTGATCGTGGTCAACTACGCCAACGGCGACATGGTCGGCCACAGCGGTGTCTTCGACGCGGCGGTCAAGGCGGTCGAGTGCCTCGACACCTGCGTCGGTCGCATCGTCGAGGCGCTGGAAAAGGTCGGCGGCGAAGCACTGATCACCGCTGACCACGGCAACGTCGAGCAAATGGCTGATGAATCCACCGGTCAGGCGCACACCGCGCACACCACCGAGCCGGTGCCGTTCATCTACGTCGGCAAACGCGACCTGAAAGTGCGCGAAGGCGGCGTGCTGGCGGACGTAGCGCCGACCATGCTGATGCTGTTGGGTCTGGAAAAACCGGCGGAGATGACCGGGACTTCGATCCTGGTCTGAGCCGAATCCGGAAAACACCGCAAAAACCCTGTGGGAGCTGGCTTGCCAGCGATAGCAATCTGACAGCCAGCATTTACGTTGA
>NZ_WBRZ01000423.1:0-3055 GCF_008923895.1 Pseudomonas sp. GXM4 | reverse complement strand
GGTCGCAGGCGCCGATCGAGGCCAAGGCCGAACAGAAAGCCGAGGTGCTTGAAGAGAAAGCGGCGGATAAAGTCAGCGCTGCCCCGGCGCCGAAATCCGAGGCCATCACCCCCACCGAAGCGCAGGCGGTAGACCCGGCCGGCGCCGCGCCGCTGGACGATCCGCTGACCTGTCTGGCGCGCAGTATCTATTGGGAAGCCAAGGGCAAGGACACCCCGGAAATGGAGGCCGTCGCCAGCGTGGTGATGAATCGCCTCGGCCACGACGGCTTTCCCGACACGGTATGCGCGGTAGTCAAGCAGGGTTCGGAAAGCGGCAATTGCCAGTTTTCCTGGTGGTGCGATGGCAAGCCCGATCAGGTCAAGGAAGACGCCGAATACGCGCTGGCCAAGGAAATCGCCGGCAAGGCGTTGAACCGTCAGCTCAAGGACCGCACGCGCGGTGCCCTGTATTTTCACGATCGCGGCGTGCACCCGAGCTGGGCCAAGGCCTATCGCAACACGGCGCAGACCGGCAGGTTCCTGTTCTACAAACCCGCCGGGGGCGACGCGCGTTAACTGGCGTGGGTATTGAGAATGCTCGCCACCTGTTGCGGCTGGCAGTTCAGATACGGTGACTTTTGCAGCCAGCGCTGATCCGGATACCAGGAAAACATGAACTGGCCGTTCTTCAGGCGATCGATCACCTGTTTGGCGATCTGCGGCCGTACGGCGGGGCAACCCTGACTGCGGCCGATACGCCCCTGACGCTTGCTCCACAGCGGGTTCACATAACTTGCGGCATGAATCACGATCGCGCGATCACGGGCCAGATCATTGAAACCGGGCTCCAGACCATCCATGCGCAGCGAATAGCCGTGAGTACCTTCGTAGCTTTCCTGAGTGCGGAACAGACCGAGGCTGGACTGATAGCTGCCTTCGCGATTGGAAAACTGCGTGGCGAAGTTTTCCCCGGAGTTGGAACCGTGGGCAACCAGATCACGCAGCACCAGTTTCTTTTTGCTCAGATCGAAGATCCACAGGCGGCGTTCGGTGGACGGTTGCGAGTAATCGATGATCGCCAGATGCCGCGAGGGTTTCGCGCCGTTGTTGACCGCGCATTGCATGGCGTTCAATGCACCTTTGAGCGCCTGGGGATTGAGTTCCGGCGCGGCGTGGGCGAGGCTGTTGTAGAGAACCGGCGATGGCTTGCCGGCGGCAAATACTGGGCTGGTCACGGCGACAAGGGTCGCGGTGCTCAACAGAAGTCGGCGCAAAAACGTCAACATTTTATAAAGTGTCCTCAACTTGCTACATAAACGGCACTTTGGCTCCTGACTCCCAGTCAATACCCGCAGGCTCGCGGTTCGAGCCTGACTGTTCAGCGCACCTGATGTAAGGTTGACCGTCATCTGGACGGCCATGGATTGGAGTAAAGCAGTTGTTCAAAAAGTACGCATGCTACTTGAGCATTTGTTTGCTCGCTGCGCCGTTTGTCGCTTGCGCCGATGAGCCGCTGCCCCCGCTCGAAACCCTGCCGACGCCTCAAACGCAATTGCCGGTCGAGCCGCGCAGCCCGTTGCAGGCGGTTTTGATCAGCCTGGCGCAGTCGTGCCCGGCCATTGCTCCGCGCCTTAATGGTCCGGCGTTGAGCCAGTTGCAGGCGTTTTATGAACAGCAGGACTGGATGCCGGTGTGGGCGAGTGAGTCGGCACGCTTGCCGGCATTGCGCGCGCAATTGCAGCTGTTGGCCGATGATGGGTTGAATCCGAATCGCTATGCCGTGGCCACAACGCCGCCGCAGGATGGCGAGCTGTGCGCCGACATCGACATCAGCCGCAACTACCTGCAGGCCTTGAAGGATCTGCATTACGGCCGTCTGTTGCAATCGCATTTCGAACCGTTGTGGCGTGTCGACGGCCCGCCGACCGACCGTCAGGCGCAATTGCTCAGCATTGCCGTGCCGGGCATGAACGATATTGCTGCGGCGTTCGACCTGGCGCGTCCGCATCTGCCGCAATATCAAAGCCTGCGTCAGCTGTATGCCGCGCAACGCTTGCAAGCCTTGCCGCAATGGCAGCCGGTGGGCAACGGCCCGTTGCTGCGCCCGGCGATGGAAGATCCGCGCGTGCCGGAACTGGCCCGACGTTTGTACAGCGAAGGTTATCTGGCACACGCACTGGTGCCGCCGGACAACGCCTACGATGACGTGCTGGTGGAGGCAGTGAAGCACTTTCAGGCCAGCCATTCGTTGCAGGCTGACGGTGTGGTCGGGCCGGGCACGATTGCCGAGCTGAACATCAGCCCGCTGACCCGCCGCGATCAGTTGCGCGTCAATCTGGAACGTTTCCGCTGGATGGCCCAGGACATGGAGCCCAGTGGTCTGGTGGTGAATGTCGCGGCCGCTGAGCTTACGCTGTATCAGGGCGGTCAACCGGTGTGGCAGACCCGCACCCAGGTCGGCCGCGCCGAACGCCAGACGCCGCTGCTCAAATCCCGCGTCACCCGCCTGACGCTGAATCCGACCTGGACCGTACCGCCGACCATCTGGAAAGAAGACAAGCTGCCGGAAATCCGCAAGGATCAGACGTTCCTCAGCCGTCAGAACCTGCAAGTGCTCGATGCCAACGGTCAGCCTCTGGCGGCAGCGGACATCGACTGGGACAACCCCGGCAACATCCTCCTGCGCCAGGACGCCGGCCCGCGCAATCCGCTGGGGCAAATGGTCATCCGTTTCCCCAACCCGTTCTCGGTCTACCTGCACGACACGCCGAGCAAGGCGCTGTTCGACAAAGGCCCACGGGCGTTCAGTTCCGGTTGTGTGCGCGTCGAGCACCCGCTGCAACTGCGCGATCTGCTGCTGTCCCCGGCAGAAAAAGCTCGCACCGAGACTTTGCTGGCAACCGGTAGCACCCATGAATTTCGCCTGTCGGCGCCGGTGCCGATCCTGATGACCTACTGGACGGCGCAAGTCGACAGCAGCGGCGATGTGCGTTATGCGCCGGACATCTACAGCCACGACAGCGCATTGCTGGCGGGGCTGGATCGGGCGCACTAAGCCAGAACCCCTCACCCTG
>NZ_WBRZ01000422.1:0-3075 GCF_008923895.1 Pseudomonas sp. GXM4 | reverse complement strand
TTAAAAATTAAATGGATAAATTTTTGCATTCACAAAAACGCTCAACTAGGTTCTTCACGTCTCACCGGCCACCTCGACCGGTCAGTCATAAACCGTGAAATTCTCTAGGAGATCGACCATGCAAGCACTGGAAAAAGACTTGGATACCGAACTGCAACTGGACGAATGGTTTGAAGCGCCAACCCATGAGGCCGCCGTGGAAATGATGCAAGCCGACGCGGTGGTTCCGTTCGGCACGGCGATGTGGCCTCTGTAAGACATCCCGGGCAGGCACGGTCCGGCCGGTCGTGCCTGCCGCTTCATTCCCCGGTCAGTCAGGGAGGATTCATGGACAAGCCCCGCGCCATCTCGCATTTCCTTTACTACCTCGAACATCACCCTGCCCTCGCCGGCCTCGACTCGGCGAAGGTCATGCTCGGCCATACCGCCGACTACGAAGCCCTGACCGGCGCCATTGCCGAACAGGCCGGCGAGCATCCGCGCTTCCAGTTCAGCGCCCGGCGCCTGGATCTGGAAAGCACCACAGCGCTGTCCGAGGCAATTGCCGATAGCGATCTGTACATTTTCTTCTACGACTCTTCCACCCTGCCCAACCCGCGCCCAGACGGCCCGGAGTTCGTCCGCGCGCTGCAAGCGGTGATGGCCGAGAACTGGAAGAAGTCGCTGCTGTTCAAGGATTACGGCGATTATTTCTACGACACTTTCAGCATCACCCCGCAACGCATCGCCGGGCTCAACAGTCACCTGATCCAGCGCATGTCCCAAGCGACCACGCTGAGTTTCAAGGATGACCACGGCTCATGGTTCGAAACGCCGATGAGCAGCATCAAGAAGTGGACCGACATCAATGGCGTCGGCAACTTCGACCTCGCCCCCGGCGAAATCGCCACCCACAGCGAAGCTATCAACGGCCATGTGAAGTTCAAGGGCACCTTCCTCAGCACCATCCCGTTCGCGCGCAAGTACGGCGTGCTGGAATCGCCGCTGGAATTGTGGATCGAGAACTCGACCATCAGCCGCATCGCCACCGACGTGCCGGGGCTGGAGCATGATTTCAACAAGTACCTGGATGCCAACCCATCGAACCGACGGATTGAGGAGTTGGGGATTGGCACCAATGAAGGCGTCAAGGATCTGTATGCGCGCAATGCCGGGTTCGAGGAGCGGCACTGTGGGCTGCATCTCGGACTGGGCGGTGGCGCCAAGGGCAGTCATCACCTGGATCTGATCTTTTCTGGCGGGGTGTTGGCGCTGGATGACAAGCCGGTGTTTGATGGGCGGTTTGTGTTTTAGGCGACTGACGCCTTCGCGAGCAGGCTCGCTCCCACAGGGGATTTATGTAAGCCGCAGATGATCGTTCCCACGCTCCGCGTGGGAATGCAGCCCGGGACGCTCCGCGTCCCTTCCAAAGCCGAACGCGGAGCGTCCGTTGATGCATTCCCACGCAGAGCGTGGGAACGATCGCTGGGCGCCAGACGAAAAAAACGCCAACCTCAAGGGTTGGCGTTTTTGCTTCAACTTGCAGCTTGCAGCTAGTAACTCACAGCTGCCTTATTCCGGTTTCTTGCGTCCGAACCCCGGGCGCTGACCGGAACCGGCCGGTGCGCCGCGACGCTTGCCCGAGGGCTTGTCGCCGTCGACCAGTTTGATCCCCGGACGCTTCGGCGCCGGTTTGGCCGGGCGCTTGTTGCTGGTGTCGGCTGGACGATCCGCCACTGGCGTACCGCGACCGGCCGGTGCACGACCTTCGCCACGCTCAGTACGGCCATTAGCCGGACGCGGTGCGCGCTCGCCGTCACGGGCGACTGGCTTGCGACCCGGACGCTCGCCTTCGATCTGCGGCTCACGGCTCGGGCGCGGTGCGGTGGGTGCGCCAGCGGCTGGACGCAGGGTACGCACGCGCTCGGTCTTGGCCATTGGCCGCGACGATTTGCGCTGCATGCGTTCGAGCTTGTCCTTGCTCTTGGCATTCAGCTGCGGCATTGCCACCGGGGTCAGGCCGACTTCGGCGCTGAGCACGTCGACTTCGTACTGGCTCATTTCGCGCCAGCGGCCCATCGGCAGGTCGGAGTTGAGGAACACCGGACCGAAACGCACACGCTTCAGACGGCTGACCACCAGACCCTGCGATTCCCACAGACGGCGCACTTCACGGTTGCGCCCTTCCATGACCACGCAGTGGTACCAATGGTTGAAGCCTTCACCGCCCGGCGCCTGTTGAATGTCGGTGAAACGCGCCGGGCCGTCTTCCAGCACCACGCCGGCCTTGAGGCGTTCGATCATCTCGTCATCGACTTCACCGCGTACACGCACGGCGTACTCGCGGTCCATCTCGTAGGACGGGTGCATCAGACGGTTGGCCAGCTCACCGTCAGTGGTGAACATCAGCAGACCGGTGGTGTTGATGTCGAGACGGCCGATGTTGATCCAGCGGCCTTCTTTCGGACGCGGCAGCTTGTCGAACACGGTCGGACGGCCTTCCGGGTCGTCACGGGTGCAGATTTCGCCGTCAGGCTTGTTGTACATGATCACGCGGCGCACCGATTCGGCGGCCTCTTCGCGTTTGATCACCTTGCCATCGATGGTAATGGCGTCGTGCATGTCGACGCGCAGGCCGAGGGTGGCGTCTTTGCCATTGACCTTGATCCGGCCCTGGCTGATCCAGGATTCCACGTCACGGCGCGAGCCGACGCCGATACGGGCGAGGACCTTCTGCAGCTTTTCGCCTGCTGGGCCGATTTCCTGGTCGTCTTTCTGATTGATGTCACTCATCTGGGCACCTCCCGGTGTGGTCTGTTCAGGCGGCGCCTGAAGTATTGAAAACTGGGTCCAGGCCGAAGGGATCGGCGAAGGGTCGCGAATCATACGCGGATGTGCGCCGTCGCGCATCAGAGACTAGCTGATCGATTGCCGGTTATTTCTTTTTCCGCCGACCGGCACCACCGAGTTTGATCAGGCGAAGCGCGGCTTCGGCCAGCACGGTGCGCTTGTCGTCCTTGTCGAGCTTCTTCCAGGCCTTGATCTCGCGCTTGCTGCGACCGCAACCGAGGCAGATGTCTTCGGAGAATTTGCAGA
>NZ_WBRZ01000421.1:0-3082 GCF_008923895.1 Pseudomonas sp. GXM4 | reverse complement strand
AGTTTAGGGTGGTGCCGCAGGAGGCGGTGTGGAGGCCGGGTTTGAAGATGTGGAGGGGGTTCATGGTTTAGCGCTGCGTTGGGGAGATTCGCAGAGCTTGGGCTTGAAGGTCGGTTTGGGCTTTTAATCGGATTTAAAGGGTGGACTGCGGGGATTGCTGATGATGTGGCGGAAACTACGTGCGCGTATGGCGGCTTGCTTGTTTATAAAGCATTTACCGCTGATGCCCCGCGCAACCTTGAGCGGTTGCGGGGAGCACGGGGTTGTGAGCCTGCTAGGCTTGTTGTGTATAACCGTCGCTCCTATGTTTTAGGCGCCGGTTTAGGGCTTCGAAACATCCAAAACGAAAACATCGATCAGCCCAGCTAGTTCTGGTGGTAGCGTCCGCTGAATACTCTCTTTCAGTTCTTGGGCAGTCTTTATAATCGTATTTTTGAGGCCTGCGACCTTTTCACCAGGGCCGAACCAGATCGCAAGATAAATGCCCTGCTGTTCTGCATCTGGGTGGATGGAGTAGCGATCATAGAGTTGCGCGGATGCGGCCGTGTATAGGTCCTTGTGCCACTGCCCTTTTACTTCTGTCACAAGCAGCCTTCTCTTGCCACCTATCAACTTGGTCGCAGTGAAATCGCTGCGGTTCGCACTTTTCAGTTGATGCTCAGGTGTGATCGAAATGCCCTGCGACTCAAGTCTAATATTGAGACGCTCTGCAATGATTAAAGTCGCGGGCACCTCACCAAGTCGATCACCTTTCTCGTAAAAACGACTTGCGGAGTCGAATTCTCCACCATCTATGGCTTTCTGAAAGTCTTGGAGCTCTTGGAGGACGAGTTGACGAAGGCCTTCAACGTTTACCACCATGTCGCGATCGAGACGATTGACTATTTCCTCTGGTGTCGGCGGTTCGAAGTCTCGCAACGCATTCTGCCTGATTTTACCGGTCCGTATGCTCTTCAGATCGTTGAACATATCTTTAAAGCGATTATCAAAAAGGAGGCGATCAAGGACAAGGTCAGCGTCATCAGAGTCATCTAAATTGATTAACCAGACTACCTCAGTCAGAAAACGATATGCGTTTTCTCCATTGGGGTATCCTGACCCCCAATGGGGAGGGAGTTCAACTTTAGGCCACTTATCAATAAATGCATTTAAAATGCACTCAACTTTTATTGATGTGAGTTTGGGCCAGAATGGATGATTACTGTAACTAGAACGCCCAGTTCGCTCGTAAAGTTCAAATATCATTTCCTTATCGCTCGCGAGCCAAATCCAGTATGCCTGAGGGGTTTCTTCTATAAAGTAGAACGATCGCACGAACCAAAAAATACGCTTTTTTTCTAGGCTTTCATCGCTGGTTGGGCTGGGCCATTCTGAAATAAAGTGTGCGCAACGCTCTGCGATTATCTGTTGCAGGGCCTCGCGATCACCAGATTCAGTAGCAATCTCAAAAAGCGTATCTAGCGGTTCTAAAGATAACTCAGGAAAACGTCTGAGCCATTCAATTGAAAGCGATGCACGCAAATGTTTGAATACTTCGTCACCGCGTAGTAACCAAATTTCGGGGTGAAGGCAATCCGGTTGTGCCAACTGTGGTTCAACGTACTCACGGAGAAAATCTTCTGCACTCCCATCTTCCGCGAAAATTAGGCGGTTAACTTCTGTCTTTAACGAGTCCCGTTCTTCACTAGTGACAGCGTTGTAGCCCATGTCAATGTTAGTCCGTAACGCACGCAAAAGCCGCAGATCGATATTTTTCAAGCTGCCGACAGTACGCATGACCTCCATGCAAGCTGCAAAAAGAACCGTCTCAGATGTGAGATGCTGGGATGCGCATTGTAGTTCTGCGAGTTTGGAGAGGTCCGGGATCTGCGGGGTAATAAAGTCGAGGCAGTTTCTAAGCGCGTTACGAACGAGCGCTTCATCGCCTACCTTGACCTCAATCTTGTCTGGACTCATAAGCGCCAATTCAGCGAAACGAACTAAACACTTCCAGTCACGGCCGCTTTCGATAAGATCCCGGTTCGCTTGGAAATACAGGATGTTGGCCTGATGGATGCCACCTCGTTGTCGCTCAAGGCGCTTCATCCTTCGAGTGTGCTTTGACATGAGCTTTTGATTGGCTCGCTCAGATTGTTTATTAGATCTGTTGAACTTGTACCACTCACGCATCAATGACGGTTTTTTCAAAGCCTGCTCACGCATATGATGCCGTAAGCTATTAGGTCCTTTTTCAGAATCGTTCTGATGGTATCGATGCATCGCGATGTGATCTGCCCACAAGGCAGGGTTGTCATTCTCAAATGCAAAATCAACCATGTACTTGTAATCGGGAGTCTGAAAGCGAAGGCCAGAATGGGAATGAAGCTCAAATCTGCCTATCCTTGTTTCAAAAATCTCGTCGCTATTATTAAGATTTCCGAAAGCGCAGGCCATGACTCCTTGGCGCAGCGCATCGTTGTTTTGAAATACTTGGATCGATTTACTTTGATTAGGCGATCTCTGCTCGTGAAAAGTTAGGCCTTTCATCCACTGCCAAATACGTTCTGGTTCGAAGGGAGCTATCGCCAATTCGAAATAACGATCCAACATCAAACCTATAATTCTGCTGATGCCAAAGCGACAATCACATTGGTAGTATTTTTTCTGACACGTACAGATAAGTTTGCTGGTCAATTCATCAAGCAGCCACTCGATAAGATCGAGGTTGAATTCGGCGACCAGACGCTTCATGAAGAAACGTGCACCTACTGTTTTCTCATAAGGGTTTCGCTGGTTAGGGTAAAGTTTTGCGCAAGCACGAAAAGCATCAGCTAGATAAGCTCGATCAAATTTTTCTGGCCCGATAGCTGTGATTATATCTGCTGCTATCTTAAGCGAAGTGTAGCTTGCTTCGGCAATTAGAGCCGCCAAATCCATTTGATAGTCATAATCTTTTAATTCGAGTAAGCATGTGGCCGCCAATAGGCGGGCGCCTTCACCTTCGTCACTATTTGAAATAAGCTGGCTTAGCTCGCTTCGCAAGTTCGTAATTGCTTGTGACCCCGTCAGAAGTTCAAGGATCAGAGTTCGCAAGTGTCCGTCA
>NZ_WBRZ01000420.1:0-3087 GCF_008923895.1 Pseudomonas sp. GXM4 | reverse complement strand
GTCGAACTCAGGTTTGAAAAGCACGAAGTTCAGCTCCCTTCCCCCTCGCCCCCTCTGGGGGAGAGGGTTGGGGTGAGGGGGAGAGATCTTGCTGGCGACAGAAATAGCCAGCCAGACACCGCAACAAATCCAAAAAGCCCCGCTCTTTTCCGAGATACGGGGCTTTTTTGCGGCTATCGTTTAGCGGGGGACGGACTCCCTTGAACCGCACAAGAGGCACACGCACATGCGTCAGCATTCGGTTATCCACACACCGAAAATCAGCGATTACGAAGAACTGACCCGGGTCTGGGAGGCCTCGGTCCGTGCGACTCACCAGTTCCTGCCGGACAGCTACATCGAGCTGCTGCGCAATCTGGTGCTCACCCGCTATCTCGATGCGGTCATGCTGATCTGCACCAAGGACCGCCAGCAGCGCATTACCGGGTTTGCCGGTGTGGCGGCGGGCAAGATTGAAATGTTGTTCATCGATCCTGATCATCGTGGCCAAGGCTTGGGCAAGCAGCTGCTCCGATATGCGATCGAACGGCTCAACGCCGATGAACTCGACGTCAATGAGCAGAACCCGCAAGCCTTGGGTTTTTATGAAAAGCAGGGCTTCGAAGTGATCGGCCGCTCCGAGGTCGATGGCATGGGCCAGCCGTATCCGTTGCTGCATATGCGCTTGCGGCAGTCCCAACAGCGCGCGAACCATGCCTGACACAACCTGGAACCCTGTGGGAGCTGGCTTGCCAGCGATGCAGACGCCGCGGTGCACGAGAAATACCGAGTTGATACCATCGCAGGCAAGCCAGCTCCCACAGGGAATACCAACACCCTGCAAATGGAACCGGGCTTAACCGCTTCCACACAGGTACAATGCCCACCCCTTTTTTGTTACGGCCCCGTCATGACTGACCCGATTCGCCTCTCCAAACGCCTCATCGAACTGGTCGGTTGCTCCCGCCGGGAGGCCGAGCTGTTCATCGAGGGCGGCTGGGTCACCGTGGACGGCGAAGTCATCGATGAGCCGCAATTCAAGGTCGGCGAGCAAAAGGTCGAGCTCGACAAGGACGCCAAGGCCACCGCGCCGGAGCCGGTGACCATCCTGCTCAACGCGCCCGCCGGCATGGATGTCGACAGCGCCATGCAATCGCTCAGCGCCGAAACCCTCAGCGAAGAGCATCGCTACGGCAAGCGTCCGTTGCGCGGGCATTTCCTGCGCCTGACCGCCAGCGCCGACCTGCAGCCCAAGGCCAGCGGCCTGCTGGTGTTCACCCAGGACTGGAAAATCCTGCGCAAGCTCACCGCCGACGCGGCGAAGATCGAGCAGGAATACATCGTCGAAGTCGAAGGTGAGATGGCTGCCCACGGCCTCAACCGTTTACAGCATGGCCTGACCCACAAGGGCAAGGAGCTGCCGCCAGTCAAGGCCAGCTGGCAGAACGAAAACCGTCTGCGCTTCGCCATGAAAAACCCGCAGCGGGGAATCATCGCGCAGTTCTGCGAAGCGGTCGGCCTGAAGGTCATCGGCATCCGCCGCATCCGCATCGGCGGCGTGTCGATCGGCAAGGTCCCGGTTGGCCAATGGCGCTACCTGTCCGGCAAAGAGAAGTTCTAGAACGTCCACTGCCGCCACACATTCCGGCAGCGCTTACGAGCGCTGCCCACAACGCATCAGGAATACCGACATGGTTCATAACGACGTACTGCGCAGCGTGCGCTACATGCTCGACATCAGCGACAAGAAAGTTGTCGAGATCATCAAACTGGGCGGCATGGACGTCACGCTCGCCGATGTCATCACCTGGCTCGACAAGAAAGAAGAAGACGAAGAAGGCTTCGTGCGCTGCCCGGACGAAGTCATCGCGCATTTCCTCGACGGTCTGGTGATCTTCAAGCGCGGCAAGGACGAAAGCCGTCCGCCACAGCCGATCGAAGTGCCGGTGACCAACAACATCATCCTGAAAAAACTGCGCGTGGCCTTCGAACTGAAAGAAGACGACATGCACGCGATCCTCAAAGCCGCCGAGTTTCCGGTATCCAAACCCGAACTGAGCGCGCTGTTCCGCAAGGTCGGCCACACCAACTACCGTCCGTGTGGTGACCAGTTGCTGCGTAACTTCCTCAAGGGCCTGACCCTGCGCGTCCGCCCTGCCTGATGCCCTTGTGCGGTGGCGATCGATAGTCGCCGCCGCAACGCATGACCGTTCATTCCCTGCAAAAATAATGGCTCCGCTTTTCGCGGCTGACGACTAGGGTGTACTGATCCCTAATCTTCAGGATTCGCCATGCATCCCTACTTTTCCCTGCAAGGCCGCACCGCTCTGGTGACTGGCGGTACTCGTGGTATCGGCAAAATGATCGCCAAGGCGTTCGTCGAGGCCGGCGCCCATGTCTACGTGTGCTCGCGCGACGTCGAAGCCTGCCATCAAACCGCCGAAGAACTTGGCGCCATGGGTACTTGCCACGGCGTGGCGGCAAATCTGGCGACCGAAGAAGGCGTGCGGGAATTGGCCACGCGTCTGGGTGAGCAGATCACTCATCTGGACATTCTGGTGAACAATGCCGGCACCACGTGGGGCGCGCCGCTGGAGAGTTATCCGGTCAAGGGCTGGGAAAAGGTCATGCAGCTCAACGTGACCTCGGTGTTCAGTTGCATCCAGCAGTTCCTGCCGTTGCTGCGCAAGGCCGGTTCGGCGGCGAATCCGGCGCGGATCATCAATATCGGTTCGGTGGCGGGGATTTCTTCGTTTGGCGAGCAGGCGTATGCCTATGGGCCGAGCAAAGCGGCGCTGCATCAGTTGTCGCGCATTCTGGCGCGGGAACTGGTGAGCCAGCACATCAACGTCAACGTGATTGCGCCGGGTCGCTTTCCGAGCAAGATGACCCAGCATATTGGTAATGATGAGCAGGCATTGGCTGAGGATACTGCGCTGATTCCGATGAAGCGCTGGGGGCGTGAGGAAGAGATGGCGGCGCTGGCGATCAGCCTGGCGAGTACGGCGGGGGCTTATATGACCGGGAATATCATTCCGCTGGATGGTGGCTTCAGCCTCTGACATCGGCGGTGTGACTATCGCTGGCAAGCCAGCTCCCACAGGGTTC
>NZ_WBRZ01000042.1:0-27722 GCF_008923895.1 Pseudomonas sp. GXM4 | reverse complement strand
GTTTTCAATGATGCTGACTGACACGACGCCTTCGCGAGCAGGCTCGCTCCCACAGGGGGCAATGCAGGTTCTTACATGCCTTTAACGGCGTAAATCCCGTTGGCGTTGCGCCAGTAGCCTTTGTAGTCCATGCCATAACCGAAAATGTAGCGGTCGATGCATGGCAGGCCGACGAAATCGGCTTTCAGGTCAGGACGAGCCTTACGGTCGTGGTCCTTGTCGATCAGCACGGCGGTGTGCACTTTGCGTGCGCCGGCGTGTTTGCAGAAGTCGATGATCGCGCCCAGGGTATGACCTTCATCGAGGATGTCGTCGATGATCAGCACGTCGCGGTCGATGAACGAGACTTCCGGCTTGGCTTTCCAGAACAGGTCGCCGCCGCTGGTTTCGTTGCGATAACGGGTCGCGTGCAGGTAGGACGCTTCCAGCGGGAATTGCAGATGCGTCAGCAGTTTGCCGGAGAAGATCAGGCCGCCGTTCATCACGCAGAACACCACCGGATTGCTGTCAGCCAGTTGTTCGTTGATTTGTGCACCGACGCGGGCGATGGCCGCCTCGACTTCAGATTCGGTGTACAGGCAGTCAGCCTCTCGCATGATTTGACGGATATGCTCGAGATCAGCGGACATGGCGCTCTCCAGGGGTTGGCGGAATTGGAAAAGCGGGCAAAGGTACGCATCCCGCGAGGTCGAATCAAGCTCTTATGGACTAACGTACAGAATGTCCTATAGGACATCACCCTCGGATAGATTAATCTAGGCCGGTTTTTTTGCCCGCCGCCGGAGCCTTTCCCATGCCCATCCTCGAGATCCGCCATCCGCTGATCCGTCATAAACTCGGCCTGATGCGCCGCGCTGACATCAGCACCAAGAATTTCCGCGAGCTCGCTCCGGAAGTCGGCGCCCTGTTGACCTATGAAGCTACAAAAGATCTGCCGCTCGAATCCTACGACATTGCCGGTTGGTGCGGCACCGTGTCGGTGGAGAAAATCGCCGGCAAGAAGATCACCGTCGTGCCGATCCTGCGTGCCGGTATCGGCATGCTCGAAGGCGTGCTCAGCCTGATCCCGGGCGCCAAGGTCTCCGCTGTGGGCGTTGCCCGCAACGAAGAGACCCTGCAAGCGCACACCTATCTGGAAAAACTGGTACCGGAAATCGACGAGCGCCTGGCGATGATCATCGACCCGATGCTCGCCACCGGCAGCTCCATGGTTGCCACCATCGACCTGCTGAAAAAGGCCGGTTGCCGCGACATCCGTGCCATGGTCCTGGTGGCCGCGCCGGAAGGCATTGCTGCCGTCGAACAAGCGCACCCGGACGTGACCATCTACACCGCGTCCATCGATGAACGTTTGAACGAGCACGGCTACATCATTCCTGGGCTTGGCGATGCTGGTGACAAGATCTTCGGCACCAAGCAGAAGGACGCGTAACCATGCAGCAAGAGTTCAACGATCCGCTCTGGCGCACGGTGCTGTCCGGTGCGCAGATGCTGTTCGTGGCCTTCGGCGCCTTGGTGCTGATGCCGCTGATCACCGGCCTGGACCCGAACGTGGCACTGTTCACCGCGGGTCTGGGGACGATCCTGTTCCAGATCGTCACCGGGCGACAGGTGCCGGTGTTCCTGGCGTCGAGCTTCGCCTTCATCACGCCGATCATTCTCGCCAAGGGCCAGTTCGGTCTTGCCGCGACCATGGGCGGGGTGATGGCGGCCGGTTTCGTCTACACCTTCCTCGGCCTGGCCGTGAAGATCAAAGGCACCGGCTTCATTGACCATTTGCTCCCGCCGGTGGTGATTGGTCCGGTGATCATCTCCATCGGCCTGGCCATGGCGCCGATTGCCGCGAACATGGCGATGGGCAAGGCCGGCGACGGCACCGAGCTGATCCACTATCAGACGGCGATGATGATTTCCATGCCGGCGCTGCTGACCACGTTGATCGTGGCGGTGTTCGGCAAGGGCATCTTCCGTCTGGTGCCGATCATTTCCGGGGTGCTGGTGGGTTTTGCCATGTCGTTCTATTTCGGCGTGGTCGACACAGCGAAAATTGCTGCAGCGCCATGGTTCGCTCTGCCGCACTTCACCGCGCCGGAGTTCAACTGGCAGGCGATTCTGTTCATTGTTCCGGTGGCGCTGGCCCCGGCGATCGAGCACATCGGCGGCGTGATTGCCGTGGGTAGCGTGACCGGTCGCGATTACCTGAAGAAGCCGGGCCTGCATCGCACCCTGCTCGGTGACGGCATCGCCACCACGGCCGCCGGCCTGTTCGGCGGCCCGCCCAACACCACTTACGCCGAAGTGACCGGCGCGGTGATGCTGACCAAGAACTACAACCCGAAAATCATGACCTGGGCGGCGATCTTCGCCATCACCCTGGCGTTCATCGGCAAGTTCGGCGCGCTGCTGCAGAGCATTCCGGTGCCGGTGATGGGCGGGATTCTGTGCCTGTTGTTCGGTTCGATTGCGGCGGTGGGCATGAACACCCTGATCCGCCACAAGATCGACCTGGGCGAAGCGCGCAACCTGGTGATTGTTTCGGTGACGCTGGTGTTCGGTATCGGCGGCGTGCTGGTCGGCACCGGCACCGGTCCGGATGACTTCGGCCTCAAAGGCATCGCGCTGTGCGCGGTGGTGGCGATTGCGCTGAACCTGATCCTGCCGGGCAATGACGGCTGGAAGCAAAAGAAGGCGGATGAGCCGCTGATTTAACCCCCCGCAATGATCGTTCCCACGCTCCGCGTGGGGATGCCTCAAGGTACGCTCCGCGTCCAGTGACGCGGAGCGTCACGGGCTGCATTCCCACGCAGAGCGTGGGAACGATCACTGTGTGAGCGGGCTTGCTCAGAGGGCCAGCGGCGCTCTTTCGCAGAGGGTCGCCAACGCCTTGGCCCATTGCGGGTCGTCGTTCAGGCACGGCACCAGCACCAACTCCTCGCCCCCCGCTTCGCGGAACTGTTCCCTACCGCGATCGCCAATTTCTTCCAGCGTCTCGATGCAATCGGCGACGAACGCCGGGCACATCACCAGAATCTTTTTCACCCCGCTTTTGGCCAGTTCATCCAGCCGCGCTTCGGTGTACGGCTCGATCCATTTCGCCCGGCCCAGGCGCGACTGAAACGACACCGACCATTTGCCGTCCGCCAGGCCCATGCTTTTGGCGAAGGCGGCGGCGGTACGGAAACACTGCGCGCGATAACAGGTTGCCAATACCGCCGGCGAGGCGGTCTGACAGCAATCGACGCCCTTGAGGCAGTGATTGCCCGTCGGGTCGAGTTTGCTCAAATGCCGCTCAGGCAAGCCGTGAAAGCTCAGCAGCAGATGATCGTAGTCCTGCTGCAGATGCGGACGCGCACTGGCGGCCAGTGCTTCGATGTATTCCGGCTGATCGTAGAACGGTTGCAGGATCGACAACTGCACGTCGAGTTTCTTCTCGCGCAGCACGCGCCGGGCTTCTTCGATCACCGTGGTCGTGGTGCTGTCGGCGAACTGCGGGTACAGCGGCGCCAGCGTGATCTTCTTGTGTCCCGCTTTGACCAGACGCAGCAGACAGGTTTCGATCGACGGCTCGCCATAGCGCATTGCCAGATCCACCGGGCCGTGTTTCCAAGTCCGGGTCATCTGCTCCTGCAAGCGGCGGCTGAGCACCACCAGCGGCGAGCCCTCTTCCCACCAGATCGAGGCATAGGCATGGGCCGATTGCTCGGGACGCTTGATCAGGATCAGCGACACCAGCAACCGCCGCAGCGGCCATGGCAGGTCGATCACATACGGGTCCATCAGAAATTGATTGAGGTAGCTGCGCACATCGGCCACCGAGGTGGAGGCCGGAGAGCCCAGATTGACCAGAAGCAAAGCGTGATCGGTCATGCAACGTCCTATTTCAGAGGCGGCTGGAGAGATCATCCAGAGCCGCGCGTAAATCCGTAAAGCGGAAAGCGAACCCCGCTTCGAGCAAGCGTGCCGGCGTCGCGCGCTGGCCGCCAAGCAATAACAGAGACAGCTCGCCGAGCATGACTTTCAGCGCCAGGGTCGGCATCGGCATGAACGCCGGGCGGTGCAATACACTGCCCAGGGTCTTGGCAAATTCGCGGTTGCGCACAGGTTTCGGCGCGCAGGCATTATAAGGACCGCTGGCCTGATTCCGGTGCAGAAGAAAATCAATCAGGGCGATTTGATCGTCGATGTGAATCCATGGCATCCACTGCCGACCATTGCCCAAAGGCCCGCCCAGCCCGAGCTTGAACGGCAGCAACAGCCGCGACAAAAAGCCGCCCTCGGCCGACAGCACCAGACCGGTTCGCACCAGCACCACGCGGATGCCGAGGTTCTCGGCACGCAGCGCGGTTTCTTCCCAGGCGATACACAACTGACTGGCGAAGTCGTCGATGCCGGGCGGTGATTCTTCAGTCAACTCGCGTTCGCCACCGTCGCCGTACCAGCCGATCGCCGAGCCGGAAATCAGCAGCGACGGTTTCTGCGCGCGAGTTTCCAGCCACGCCAGTAGCGTTTCCGTCAGGGTGATGCGGCTGCTCCACAGCAACGCCTTGCGTCGATGGGTCCAGGGGCGGTCGGCAATCGGCGCGCCGGCGAGATTGACGATCGCATCCAGCGGCTCTTCGCCGAGGTCCTCCAGACGCGAAATTCCGCGCACTTGCGCGCCGCAGATCTGCGCGACTTTTTCCGCGCGGCGACTCCACACCGTCAGCCGATGGCCCTGCTCCAGCCAGTGCCGGCAGAGCTGACGTCCGATCAAACCAGTACCGCCGGTCAGCAATATGTGCATGACATCTTCCTCGCGTGGCGTTTAACCCGGATCACTAGTCTATTTTTATAGGCAGGGATCTTTTCTATCGGGCAGGCTCTATGGTTTAACAATAGGCCAAGCTGTCAGAACGAGAACGCTAGAAGTTATACCAAAAAACAGAATTGTACAGGTTTCATCGACGGCGTAGTCTGTACAGAAAGGTAAACGAGGCCCCTATGACTGTACCTATCGCAATCATCGGCACCGGCATCGCCGGGCTCTCCGCCGCTCAGGCTCTGACAGAGACCGGGCATACCGTTCAACTGTTCGATAAAAGCCGCGGCAGCGGCGGGCGCATGTCGAGCAAGCGCAGCGACGCCGGCTCGCTGGACCTGGGCGCTCAATACTTCACCGCGCGTGACCGGCGCTTCGTCACCGAGGTGCAGCGCTGGCAGAGCCGGGGCTGGGCCGCCGAGTGGACGCCGCAGCTGTACACCTTCCAGGGCGGCCAACTGAACATGTCGCCGGACGAGCAGACCCGCTGGGTCGGCACGCCGCGCATGAGCGCCATCACCCGTGGCCTGCTCGATGGCCTGGACGTGCAGTTTGCCTGCCGCATCACCGAGGTCTATCGTGGCGAAGAACACTGGCATCTGCAGGACGCCGACGGCTGCACCCACGGCCCCTTCAGCCATGTGGTGATCGCCACACCGGCACCGCAAGCCACCGCGCTGCTGGCCGCCGCACCGAAACTTGCCGGCGTCGCTGCCGGGGTGAAAATGGAGCCGACCTGGGCCGTCGCCCTCGCCTTCGAAACCCCACTCGATACGCCAATCGAAGGCTGCTTCGTACAGGACAGCCCACTCGACTGGCTGGCGCGCAACCGCAGCAAACCCGGGCGCGACAGCACTCTCGACACGTGGGTGCTGCATGCAACCAGCGCCTGGAGCCGGCAACACATCGACCTCTCCAAGGAGGCGGTGATCGAGCATCTGCACGGTGCTTTCGCCGAACTGCTGCACAGCGCCATGCCTGCGCCGACCTTCAGCCTCGCCCACCGCTGGCTCTACGCCCGCCCCGCTACCGGCCATGAATGGACCACACTGGCCGATGTCGATCTGGGCCTGTACGCCTGTGGCGACTGGTGCCTGTCGGGCCGCGTTGAAGGCGCCTGGCTCAGTGGTCAGGAGGCTGCACGTCGCTTGCACGAACACCTGCAATGAATCGCATCAATCCGCGTAAATTGCTGCTGTCGAAGTGGACAGCAGCCCACCCGCAAAATCGCGAAAAACATTTTCTGGTCACCGAACTGATCCGCGACGAGGAAGGTACGGTGCTGGAAGTTGAATTGCAGGCGGTGCTGACCCAGCGTAGCGAGCGACTGGATTGGCAGGTGCTGAAAGACAGCGAGCACTGGTTACTCGGTTGGAAATAGATTTCCCTTGTGGTGGCGAGCCTGCTCGCGAAAGCGCTGTATCAGATACAAATTCCTTTGCTGACCCACCGCTTTCGCAAGCAGGCTCGCTCCCACAGATCAACGCCGCACAAAAATCTTATACAAATCATTTGACTTGTACATCCATCGATCTATGCTGAGGAAAAGTTGTACAGCGATAACTCTCTGTACAGGTATAGATTCGAGGTGCTCATGTCTACTGCTTCCCTGTCCAAGCCGAAGATCGCCATCAGCGCCTGCCTGTTGGGCGAAGAAGTGCGCTACAACGGTGGGCACAAGGAATCGCGGCTGTGCAGCCGTACCCTCACCGAATATTTCGACTTCGTCCCGCTGTGCCCGGAAGTCGCCATCGGCATGGGCATTCCCCGTGAGCCGATCCGGCTGGTCGGCGACCCTGAACAACCCGAGGCCGTCGGCACCGTCGACCGGACCATCAACGTCACCAGGCCGCTGGCCGAATACGGCGAGAAAATGGCCGCCGAGTTGCAGGACCTGTCCGGCTACATCTTCATGCAGCAGTCGCCCTCCTGCGGGCTGGAACGGGTCAAGGTCTATCACGACAACGGCGCGCCAGTGAATGGTGGCGGACGTGGCATCTATGCGCAGGCATTCTGTGCCCAACATCCGGATCTGCCGGTGGAAGAAGCCGGGCGCCTCAACGATCCGGTGCTGCGGGAAAACTTCATCACCCGCGTGCTGGCCTACAGCGCCTGGCAGCAAGTGCTCGCCGAGGGCCTGAGCCGTCGCGCCCTCACCGAATTCCATTCGCGCTACAAGTATCTGCTGATGGCGCACAACCCGCTGCAATACAAAAACCTTGGCAAGATGCTCGGCAATATGGCTGACAGCGATCCCGCCGAGCTCGGCCCGCGCTACTTCAGCGAGCTGATGGCCGCGCTGAAGAAATGCGCCACTCGCGGCACCCATTGCAACGTGCTGCTGCACCTCAGCGGTTATTTGAAACAATCGCTGAGCGCCGAAGACAAACAGGAAATGCAGCAGATCATCGGCCAGTATCGCCAGGGCATCGTGCCGCTGGTGGTGCCGTTGACGCTGCTCAAACACCACTTTCGACTCCATCCGGACCCGTACATCGCGCAGCAGGTTTACCTGCAGCCGCACCCGGAAAACCTCAGTCTGCGAAACGCGATCTAATGAACGATAAAACCGACAGCAGCGCCCGGGAAGACCTCGGCGCCGACTTCAAGAAAGCCCTCGACGAGGGCTGGTTGCCGATTCGCGAAGTAGCGCGGCAGACCGGCGTCAACGCCATCACCCTGCGCGCGTGGGAACGTCGCTATGGGTTGGTGGTGCCCCAGCGCACGCCCAAGGGCCATCGACTGTATAGCGCTGAACATGTGCAGCGGATCATGGCCATCCTCACCTGGCTCAACCGTGGCGTTGCGGTCAGCCAGGTCAAGCCACTGCTCGATGCGCCGCAGGCCTTCACGGAAACCGTGGAAAACGATTGGCAGCGTCTGCATCAGACGTTGCTGTCGGCGGTCACCTCGCTCAATGAGCGCGCGCTGGATGACAGCGTCAATCAGGCCATCGCCTTGTATCCGCCACGGACGTTGTGCGAGCAATTGCTGATGCCGCTGCTGGCCGAGCTCGAACAGCGCTGGCAGGGCCAGTTCGGCGCACAGATGGAACGGACGTTTTTCTTTTCCTGGTTGCGCAGCAAATTCGGCGCACGCATCTACCATAACAACCGTCAGCTGCATTCGGCGCCGCTGTTATTGATCAATCATTCCGACCTGCCGCTGGAGCCGCATCTGTGGCTGTGCGCATGGCTGATCAGCAGTGCCGATTGCCCGGTGCAAGTGTTCGACTGGCCACTGCCGGCCGGTGAACTGGCGCTGACCGTCGAGCATCTGCAAGCCCGTGGCGTGCTGCTGTATTCGAGCAAAGCCATGCAACTGGCGCAGTTGCCCAAGCTGTTGGCGAACGTCAATTGCCCGACCTTGATTGCTGGCCCCACGGTGCATATCCACCACACCGAGTTGTCCGCACGCACCGCCCAGACTGCCGATCTGTTCCTGGCTGAAGATCCGCTTGCCGCACACCAGGCGCTGCTAGAGCGCGGATTGATTTGATGATGGGTTTAATCACATGCAACTGATCTGGCTGCGCAGCGACTTGCGCCAACATGACAACACAGCCCTCGCGGCCGCCGCAGCGCGCGGCCCGACTGTGGCAGTGTATCTGTTGAGTCCGCAGCAATGGCTGGAGCACGACGATGCGCCGTGCAAAGTGGATTTCTGGCTACGCAATTTGCGCGAACTGAGCCAGAGCCTCGGCGCGCTGAACATTCCGCTGTTGATTCGCAGCGCGCCGCACTGGGATCAGGCGCCAGCAGAACTGCTTAAGCTGTGCCGGCAATTGAAGATCAAGGCGGTGCACGTCAACGAGGAATACGGCGTTCACGAAAGCCGCCGCGATGAAGCCGTGGCCGAAACGATGCGGGCCGAGGGCATCGAGTTCCACAGCTATCTGGATCAGTTGCTGTTCAAACCCGGCACGATCCTGACCAAGACCGGCACCTATTTCCAGGTGTTCAGTCAGTTCCGCAAGGTCTGCTACGAGCGCCTGCATCGCTCGATGCCTGCACTTGTAAAGGCACCGGGCAAACAGGCCGCGCTGGATATCGAAAGTGACGCAATTCCCGAGGCGGTCAAAGGCTTCGCCACACCGAGTGAATCCCTGCGCGCCTTGTGGCCGGCCGGCGAGCAAGAGGCGCGGCGCCGCCTCGACACCTTCACCGATGCACAGATCGACTACTACCGCAGCGAACGCGACTTCCCGGCCAAACCCGGCACCAGCCAATTGTCGGCGTACCTCGCCGCCGGGGTGATCTCGCCACGCCAGTGCCTGCACGCTGCACTGCAAAGCAATCAGGGCGAGTTCGAAAGCGGCAAGGTCGGCGCAGTGACCTGGATCAACGAGCTGCTGTGGCGCGAGTTCTATAAACACATTCTGGTCGGCTATCCACGCGTCTCGCGGCATCGCGCCTTCCGCCCGGAAACCGAGGCGCTGACCTGGCGCGATGCGCCGGAAGAACTCAAGGCCTGGCAGGAGGCTCGGACTGGACTGCCGATCATCGACGCGGCGATGCGCCAATTGCTCGAAACCGGCTGGATGCACAATCGCCTGCGCATGGTCGTGGCGATGTTCCTGACCAAAAACCTGCTGATCGACTGGCGCGAGGGCGAACGCTTTTTCATGCGCCACCTGATCGACGGCGACCTGGCGGCCAACAACGGTGGCTGGCAGTGGAGCTCATCGACCGGCACCGACTCGGCGCCGTACTTCCGTATCTTCAACCCGTTGAGCCAGTCGGAAAAATTCGATGCCGAAGGCGTGTTCATCAAGCACTGGTTGCCGGAACTGGCCGGGCTCAACAAGAAGGAAGTGCACAATCCGGCGGCAGCCGGAGGACTGTTCGGCGTGGCCGATTATCCGGCCCCGATCGTCAACCTCAGCGCCTCACGCGAGCGTGCGCTGACAGCGTTCAAGAACCTGCCGTCGCGCCAGCCTGTGGGCGGCAGCGATGAGTGAATTCCTGCGCAGCTTCGCCCGCGAGTTTTCCGGGTTGAACAAGGACAACCTGCATCGCCTCGGCGAGCTGTACAGCGACGACATTCATTTCACCGATCCGCTGCACGAAGTTCAGGGCCTGGCACAACTGCGGGATTACTTCAGTGAGCTGTACGCCAACGTCAGCGATCTGCGTTTCGATTTTCACGGCTTTGACCAGATCCGCGAAGGTGAGGGTTACCTGCGCTGGGTCATGAGTTATCGCCATCCGCGCCTGGCCAACGGTCGGGAAATCAGGGTCGGTGGCTGCTCGCACCTGCTCTGGCGCGACAAGGTTTATCGCCATCGGGATTATTTCGATGCCGGGGCGCTGCTATATGAACACTTGCCAATATTGGGCCGGGTGATTGCCTGGCTGAAAAGGAGAATGGGATGAGTCGTACACCTCCACGGCGGTATTGGTTGACCGGGGCCAGCAGTGGCATCGGTGCAGCCTTGTGTGAGGACATTCTGAAAAGCGGCGCGCACCTGGCGGTCAGCTCGCGCTCGGCCGCGCCGCTCAAGGTCTTGTCCCAGCGTTATCCGGGCCAGGTGCTGGTGGTGCCCGGCGATCTGACCAACAGTCAGACCGTGCGCGAAATCGGTGAGCAGATCACCGAGGCCTGGGGTTCGCTGGACAGCGTGATTCTCAACGCCGGCACCTGTGAATATGTCGACGCGCGCCAGTTCGACTCGTCGATCATCGAGCACGTGGTGCGCACCAATCTGCTCGCCAGCGGCTATTGCATCGAAGCCGCCCTGCCGCTGTTGCGCAAAGGCACCGCGCCGCATCTGGTCGGCATGGCCAGCTCGGTGACTTACCTGCCGCTGCCACGGGCCGAAGCCTATGGCGCATCGAAGGCCGGGCTGCGTTACCTGTTCGAATCGCTGCGCATCGATCTGGCGGATGAAGGTATTGAAGTCACCATCATCAGCCCGGGTTTTGTCGAAACGCCGCTGACCGAGAGGAACGATTTCCCGATGCCGCTGAGCTGGCCCGCAGATAAAGCGGCGCGGCACATCTTCGCCAAACTCAAGGACCGTCCGCTGGAAATTGCCTTCCCGGGGCTGTTCATGGCCGCGCTGTGGCCGCTGTCGAAACTGCCCGCTCGCGCGCAACTGGCGATCGGCAAACGCATGGTGCGCAAGAACCCACCGCAGCGGGACCCGATATGAAAATCGCCGTAATTGGCAGCGGTATCGCCGGGCTCACCTGCGCCTACCTGCTGAACCGCCGCCACGACATCACCGTGTTCGAAGCGAGTGACTGGGTCGGCGGCCACACCCACACCGTACCGGTCAGCGTGGCCGGGCAATCGTTCGCCATCGATACCGGTTTCATCGTGTTCAACGACTGGACCTACCCGAACTTCATTCGCTTGCTCAACCAGCTCGGCGTGGCGTTCAAACCGACCGAAATGAGCTTTTCGGTAACCGACCCGGACACTGGCGTGGAGTACAACGGCAACAATCTCAACAGCCTGTTCGCCCAGCGCAGCAATCTGTTGTCGCCGGGGTTCTGGGGCATGCTGCGCGACATTCTGCGCTTCAACAAAGAAGCCCAGCGCGACCTGATCGAACTGCGCATCGCCGCCGATACCACGCTCGATGATTACCTCAAGGCCGGCGGCTACGGCGAGCGCTTCATCCTGCACTACATCGTGCCGATGGGCGCGGCGATCTGGTCGATGCCAATGGCGGAAATGCTCAATTTCCCGCTGCAATTCTTCCTGCGTTTTTTCAAGAATCATGGCCTGTTGTCGGTCAGTGATCGGCCGCAGTGGCAGGTCATCGAAGGCGGTTCCAGTGCCTACGTCGCGCCGCTGACCGCTTCGTTCAGCGACAGGATTCGCCTGACCTGCCCGGTCAGCCGCGTCGAGCGCAATCAGCATGGTGTGGTTATCCACAGCCCGGCCGGCCTCGAACATTTCGACAAAGTGGTGTTCGCCTGTCACAGCGATCAGGCGCTGAACCTGCTGGCCAACCCGAGCGACGCCGAGCGCTCGATTCTCGGCGCCCTGCTCTACGCCGACAACGATGTCGTGCTGCACACCGACACGCGCCTGCTGCCGACGCGCAAACTGGCCTGGGCCAGCTGGAATTATCGCCTCGGGGGCGCCGGCCATACGCGCGCGGCGGTCACCTACAACATGAACATCCTGCAGGGCATCGAAAGCGACACTACGTTCTGCGTCAGCCTCAACCAGACCGCCGGCATCAGCCCGGACAAGGTACTGGCCCGCTACACCTACGCTCACCCGCAATACACCTTGGCCGCCGCAGCCGCGCAAAACCGCTGGGGCGAACTCGATGGCGAGCAGCACACCCATTATTGCGGCGCCTACTGGGCCAACGGTTTTCATGAAGATGGCGTGGTCAGCGGGCTGCGCGTAGCCGCCGCGTTCGGTGAAACCCTGTGAACAGCGCTCTGTACAGCGGCGTCATCGGCCACCGACGTTTTGCGCCGCGCCGCCACGAATTCCGCTACCGCATCGGCCTGCTCTATCTCGACCTGAGCGAACAGGATGCCGTGCTGGCCTTGTCGCCGCTGGCGGGGCGCAGCCGCTTTGCGCCGTTCTCGTTTCGCGAAACCGATTACCTGAAAGCCTTCACCGGCAAGGGCATGCGCCTGATCGACGCGGTGCGCCAGCAGGTCGGCGCAGCCATCGGTCATGAGCCACAAGGCGCGGTGTGCCTGCTGACCCAGCCGCGCAGTTGGGGGTTGTCGTTCAATCCGGTGAGTTTCTTCTATTGCCATGAAGCCGACGGGCAACTGGCGGCGATCGTTTGTGAAGTGACCAACACGCCGTGGCGCGAGCGTTATCACTATGTGCTGCCGGCGCAGACGCCGACCAGCCTGGTGGATTTCCATCAGCATTTCGCTGTGGCCAAGGCGTTTCACGTCTCGCCGTTTCTGCCCCGCGACCTCGAATACCGCATGAGCTTCAGCCCCGCTGCGCAAAGCCTGGGTGTGCACATGGCCGATTGGCAGGGCAGCGAGAAACTGTTCGACGCCACGCTCAATCTGCGCCGCGAACCGCTCGATCGTCGCAGCCTGCATCGCTATCTGCGGCGCTTCCCGTGGATGACCGCAAAAACCGCTCTGGCGATTTATTGGCAAGCACTGCGACTGCTGCTCAAGCGCGCGCCGATCTTCCCTCACCAGGCTGCCGACGGCAGCTTTAAAACCGCCACTGTGCCTCCGAAGGAGCCGCACCATGAAATCCTCTAGCCTGCCGCTCGGTCGCTTCAGCACCAACGGTTTGACCGGCTCGCTGCTGCGCCGTGGCGTGTTGCGCCAATTGGCCCAGCTCAAACACGGACAATTGATGGTCGTCGAGGATGGCGAACAAATGCTTTTCGGCACCCCGGGCAGCGCCCTGCTCGGCGAAGTCCATGTACTCGACCCCGCCCTGTGGGGCATGGTCGCCAGTAGCGGCTCGATCGGCGCCGGCGAAGCATTCATCCACGGCTATTGGAGTTCGCCGGACCTGACTGCTGTGGTGCGCGTGTTCGTCAGCAATCTCGATGTACTCGATGCCATGGAAGGTGGCCTGGCGCGTCTGGGCCGGCCCTTCGTGCAAGGCCTGCACTGGCTCAATCGCAACACGCGCAAGGGGTCGCAGAAAAACATCGCCGCGCACTACGACCTCGGCAATGAACTGTTCGAACAATTTCTCGACCCGACCATGATGTATTCCGCCGCCCAGTTCCTTTCGCCGAGCGACACCCTGGAACAGGCGCAATTGAACAAACTTGAACGCATCTGCCAGAAACTCGCGCTCAAGCCCAGCGACCACCTGCTGGAAATCGGCACCGGTTGGGGCAGCATGGCCCTTTACGCAGCACAGCATTACGGTTGCCGCGTGACCACCACGACGCTGTCGAAAGAGCAGTTCGCGTTCACTGCCAAGCGCATCGAACAACTCGGCTTGCAGGATCGCGTCACCCTGCTGCTCAAGGACTACCGCGACCTCAGCGGCGAGTACGACAAACTGGTATCGATCGAGATGATCGAGGCGGTCGGCCATCGGTTCCTGCCGACCTACTTCAAGCAATGCGCGCAGTTGCTCAAAAGCAACGGCCTGATGCTGCTCCAGGCGATCACCATTCGCGAACAACGCTACGAACAGGCCAAGCGCAGCGTCGACTTCATCCAGCGCTACATCTTCCCCGGCGGCGCCCTGCCCTCGGTGCACAAGATGCTCGATGTGGTCGGCCGCGAAACCGACATGAACCTGCTGCACATGGAAGATTTCGGCCTGCATTACGCCAAGACACTGCGCCTGTGGCACGAGAACTTTCGCCTCGCCCATAGTCGCCTGAGCGAACTGGGCTACGACGATTATTTCCTGCGTTTGTGGGAGTTCTATCTGTGCTACTGCGAGGGCGGATTCCTCGAACGCACCATCGGCACCGCGCAATTGCTGCTGGCCAAACCGGCGGCGATGACCGCGCCGCTGCTCGGGCGCTTCGATGCGTGAGCGAATCGCCAATGCCGTGCTGTTTCAGCTCGGCTGGCTGGCCTGCGTGCTCGGCGGCAACAGTTTATGGCTGTTGCTGGCACTGGCGGCGCTGGTGATTCATCTGCGCTGGATCAGCAGTTGGGCGGCAGAAGGTCGTTTGATTCTGTGCGTGGTGATTGTCGGCACGGCGGTGGACAGCGTCTTGCGTTACCTCGACGTGTTCCGCTTTGCAGACGCGTCACCGCTGATTCCGTTGTGGCTGATGCTGCTATGGGCACTGCTCGCCACCACGTTGCGCCACTGCCTGGCCTGGAGCGCGCGGCCATGGTGGCTGGCCAGCGCACTTGGCGCGGTGGGCGGGGCATTGTCGTACTACGGTGGCGGACGCCTGGCCGGCGTGCATTTCCCTTACGGCGAAGTATCGACGCTGATCGTCATCGGGCTGCTCTGGGCAGGCTTGTTCCCACTGTTGCATTTGATGGCGCGGCGTCTGGCGCCGTGAGCGTCCGTCAGCGCTTTCACACCCACGGCGATCACTGCCTTACACTGCCACGATGAAAACCATCCCTCACACACAAATCGCCGAACCGGCGGTCACCTGCTCGACCTGTGCGGCGTGCTGCTGCCAGCTCGAAGTGATGCTGATCACCGACACCGGCGTGCCTGATCGCTTTATCGATACCGATGAATGGGGCGGCGAAGTGATGCTGCGTCTGGACGACGGCTGGTGCGCGGCACTGGATCGCGACAGCATGATGTGCACGATCTATGAACGACGCCCGCTGATTTGCCGCGAGTTTGAAATGGGCGCGCCGGAGTGCATCGAAGAGCGCCGGGGAATTGCTACAGCCTACCGCTGATTTCTTTGACGGCGCAGAAACAACTGTGGGAGCGAGCCTGCTCGCGAAGGCGGTGTGTCAGCCACCATTTGAATTGACTGACACTCTGCTTTCGCGAGCAGGCTCGCTCCCACGTTGGTTCCGCGTAGGCGGATTACAGCGGCATTGTGTAATGCAGCGCGTAGCTTTCTACACCATCGTTGTCGCTGGACAGGCCGGCGTTGGAGTAGTGCGTGGCGCGGATGCCGACTTCGTGGCCGCCGTTGAAACGCAGGCCGACACCGATGCGGTCTTCAAACTGGAAGGAGCCGCCCAGGTTGTTGCTTTCGTATTCGGTGTTGGAGAAGAACGCCACGCCGATACCCGCTTCCACGTATGGCTTGACCGACTGACCGGCAAACTCGTAAACGAATACAGGCGAGAACGACAGGCTGTTGTTGCTGGAAGTCTTGTCACCTTCCCAGTACGTGTAGGCACCGCTCCAGTAGCCGGTCAGGCGACCCACGTCGCTCTGCAGCCAGCTCTTGTCCCAGTCGAAATTCATGCCTAAGCGATACGTCATTGTCGAATCGCTGGTACCGCCGACGGCGAATTCAACGCCAGCGGCTTGTGCAGTAATGCTTTGCCCCATCAGTGCGGCCGCAATCGCGGCCAAGCAGAATAGTCGCTTCACTTTGAAACTTCCTTTTCCGGAACGATCGTTTGGTTTTTAGTTGCTGCTGTCGCTATAGAAATCCGCGCTTGGTCAGAAGTTCAGCGTTTTTTTAGTTATTTCACATTTTTTTTACAAGTCGAAGTTTTGCACATTCGACGCAGTTTGGCCCAGCAACGGTAGGATTTTTCTGAGAGATTGCGGATCGCCGCTGGTCCAGAACTTCACCGGCTGGCTCGGACGTTGCGCCAGCAGATCACGCTCGGCGAGCAAGCGTTGCAACTGCCGGGCCACGGCATCTCCGGTATCGATCAGGCTGACATCGTCGGCGATCATCGACCTGAGTAGCGGCTTGAGGAAGGGATAATGGGTACAGCCAAGAATGATCGTGTCGCAGTTTTGCGCCAGCAATGGAGCGACGTAACCTTGCAATAAAGTGCGTAATTCGGCGCTGTGCAGATCACCCGTTTCGATCAGTTCGACCAGTCCCGGACAGGGCTGGGTGATGACTTTTATGTCAGCCGCGAAGCGATCGAGCAACGCGGCAAACTTCGCGCTCTGCAATGTGCCGGTCGTGGCCAGGACGCCAACCACGCCGCTTCGTGTGGCCGCTGCGGCCGGTTTGACCGCCGGTTCCATGCCGACAATCGGCCAGTCGGGGAAATCGCGACGCAGATCGGCAACCCCCGCCACGGTCGCGGTATTGCACGCCAGCACCAAAGCTTTGGCCCCCTGCTCGCGAAAAAACCCGGCCATCACGCTGCAACGCTCGCGGATGAATTCCGGGGTTTTCTCGCCGTAAGGAATGTTCCCGCAATCGGCGACATAAAGCAGCGATTCGTTGGGCAGCAAGCGCTGGATTTCGCCGAGGACCGACAAGCCGCCGACCCCGGAATCGAACACGCCGATCGGCGCTTCACGCATGGCGGGCGCCACAGACGCTGCAGCCCGGATCGCGCTTGACGCGAAGCTCACGGAATCGCGAGCCCAAGGCATCGATCAACAACAGTCGCCCCACCAATGGTTCACCAAAGCCGACCAGCACCTTCAACGCTTCCAGCGCCTGCAAGCTGCCAACCAGACCGACCAATGGCCCGACCACGCCGGCCTCGCTGCAGGTCAGTTCGGCTTCACTGCCGTGACCGTACAGGCAGTGGTAGCAAGGGCTCTCGGCACGCCGAGGATCGAACACCGACAATTGCCCTTCCAGACGAATTGCCGCGCCACTGACCAGCGGCTTGCACGCGGCAACACAGGCGGCATTGACCGCCTCACGGGTAGAGAAATTGTCCGAGCAATCGAGCACCAGATCCACCGCCGCCACCGCTGCGGCGAGAGAATCGGCGTCCAGCGCCTGACGATGGGCGACCAGTTGAATCTCGGGATTGATCGCGCCCAGGCGCTTGAGCGCCGAGTCGACCTTGGACATGCCGACACTGTCGGTGTCGTGAATGATCTGCCGTTGCAGATTGGTCAGATCGACCGTGTCGAAATCCGCCAGATGCAATTCGCCGACGCCCGCCGCTGCCAGATATAACGCCACCGGTGCGCCGAGGCCGCCGAGGCCGACGATCAGCACGCGGCTGCCTTTGAGCTTCAGCTGCCCGTCGATGTCGATGTGTTGCAGCAGAATCTGCCGGCTGTAGCGCAGCAATTCCTGATCATTCAGCACGGCAGGCGCCCCAGACTGATGCGTTGATGGCCGCCCAGATCGGTGCGGCTGTGGACTTCTTCAAAGCCACGGGTAAGCAGCAGATCACGCACGGCTTCGGCCTGATCATAGCCGTGTTCGAGCATCAGCCAGCCGCCGGTTTCAAGATGATCCGGCGCCTGCGCAACAATCAGGCGCAGATCATCGAGGCCATCTTCACCGGCGACCAGCGCACTGGCCGGTTCGAAGCGTACATCGCCCTCGACCAGATGCGGATCGGCGGCGGCAATGTACGGCGGGTTGCTGATGATCAGTTGAAAGCGCTGGCCTGCAAGTGCGCTGAACCAATGGCTGTTCAGCACCGTAGCGTTGTTCAGGTGCAGACGCTGGCGATTGCGTTCGGCCAGGGCCACGGCTTCAAGCACACGATCCACGGCGGTGACTTTCCACGCCGGCCGTTCGCTGGCCAAGGCCAAAGCAATCGCGCCACTGCCGGTGCCCAGATCAAGAACCTTGGCCGGAGTTGCCGGCAGCAGCTCAAGGGCTGCCTCCACCAGCAATTCGGTGTCAGGACGCGGAATCAGCGTGTGCGGCGCGACTTCCAGATCCAGCTTCCAGAAGCCCTGCTGGCCGAGAATGTAGGCCACCGGCTCGCCACTGCGGCGGCGTTGCAGATATTCGGCAAAGGTCAGCGCAGCCTCGCTCGGCACGATGCGCTCGGGCCAGGTGTGCAGGAAGCTGCGCGACTTGCCCAATGCGGCGGCCAGGAGCAATTCAGCGTCCAGACGCGCAGTCGGCGAGTCCGGCAACTCGGCAGCGCGCAACAGGCTGGCGATGATGGTCATTTATTCACCTATCGCTGCGAGTTGGTCAGCCTGATATTCGGCGAGCAGCGGCTCGATCACGGCTTCGACGCCACCGGCGAGAATTTCATCCAGGGAATACAGGGTCAGGTTGACGCGATGGTCGGTGACCCGGCCCTGGGCGTAATTGTAGGTGCGGATACGCTCGGAACGATCGCCGGAGCCGACCAGCAACTTGCGCTCACTGGCAATCGCGTTGGCTGCCGCTGCGTTCTGCTGATCGTTGAGTTTTGCCGACAGCCACGCCATCGCCCGGGCACGGTTCTTGTGCTGGGAGCGTTCTTCCTGACACTCGACGACGGTGCCGGTCGGGATGTGGGTAATGCGGATCGCCGAGTCGGTGGTGTTGACGTGCTGACCACCGGCCCCGGAGGAACGGTAAGTGTCGACACGCAGATCCGCCGGGTTGATCTCGATGGCTTCGCGCTCGTCCGGCTCGGGCAATACCGCCACGGTGCAGGCCGAGGTGTGGATCCGGCCCTGGGATTCGGTGGCCGGTACGCGCTGGACGCGGTGTGCGCCGGACTCGAATTTCAACTTGCCGTAAACGTTGTCGCCTTCAATGCGCGCGATGACTTCTTTATAGCCACCGTGTTCGCCTTCGTTTTCCGAGAGGATCTCGACGCGCCAGCCACGCCGCTCGGCATAACGCGAGTACATGCGGAAGAGGTCGCCGGAGAAGATCGCCGCCTCGTCGCCACCGGTGCCGGCGCGAATTTCGAGGAAGACGTTGCGCCCGTCATTCGGATCTTTAGGCAGCAGCATGCGCTGCAGATCGGATTCCAGCGTGACCAGCAACTCCTTGGCTTCGCGAACTTCTTCCACGGCCATTTCGCGCATGTCCGGGTCGTTGTCCTTGAGCAGCGCCTGCGCGCCTTCAAGATCGCTTTGTACGCCGAGCAGCTTTTTATAGGCGGCCACTACCGGTTCGAGTTCGGCGTACTCCTTGGAATAGGCGCGGAATTTGGCCTGATCGGCAATGACTTCACCGTCGCCGAGCAGCGCGGTCAGTTCCTCGAAACGGTCCTGGAGAATGTCCAGCTTGTTGAGCAGTGACGCTTTCATTGCGGTTTTTTATCCGAAAAACTATCCGGTGAGCCCTCAAGGGCAAAGAGTTCCTGGGCCATGGCCAGCGCATCGAGGCGGCCTTCGGCAGACAGCTTTTTCAACTGCACGCTGGGCGCATGCAAGAGTTTGTTGGTCAGGCCACGGGCCAGTTGCCCGAGAACGTCTTCGGCGTTGCCGCCGTTGGCCAGCAGACGCAGGGCTTTTTGCAATTCCTCGTCACGCAAGCGCTCGATCTGTTGACGATAGGCCTTGAGCACATCGACTGCCGCCAGTTCGCGCAAGCGCACCATGAAATCGTCGGCGCCGACCGAGACCATCTCCTCCGCCGCTTGCGCAGCGCCCTGGCGGCTCTTGAGGTTCTCGGCGACCACTTCGTGGAGATCGTCGACGCTGTACAGATAAACGTCGTCGAGCTCGCCGACTTCCGGTTCGATATCCCGCGGTACGGCAATGTCGACCATGAAGATCGGCTTGTGCTTGCGCAGCTTCAGCGCACTTTCCACCGCGCCCTTGCCGAGGATCGGCAGCTGACTGGCGGTCGAACTGATGACGATGTCGCTGCGCACCAGCTCCGCCGGAATGTCCGAGAGCAGCACCGCGTGGGCGCCGAACTGTTCGGCCAGTTGACTGGCGCGCTCCAGCGTGCGGTTGGCGACGACGATGCGCTTGACCCCCAGCTCATGCAAATGGCGCGCGACCAGCGTAATCGTCTCGCCGGCACCGATCAGCAGCGCCTGGCTGCGTTGCAGATCGCTGAAAATCTGTTTCGCCAGGCTCACTGCGGCAAACGCCACCGACACCGGGTTCTCGCCAATCGCGGTATCGGTACGCACTTGCTTGGCGGCATTGAACGTCGCCTGGAACAACCGCCCCAGCAGCGGACCGATGGTGCCGGCCTCGCGGGCCACGGCGTAGGCCGATTTCATCTGACCGAGAATCTGCGGTTCGCCCAGCACCAGCGAGTCGAGCCCGGAAGCGACGCGCATCATGTGACGAACAGCCGCATCGTCTTCATGCACATAGGCACTGGCGCGCAGCTCGTCCAGGCTCAGATGGTGATAATCGGCCAGCCAGCGCAGCACGACATCGGCCGACAGCTGATCCTGTTCTATATAAAGCTCACTGCGATTGCAGGTGGAGAGGATCGCGGCTTCGCGGCTGTCGGTCAGCCGGCAGAGCTGCTGCAAGGCCTCCACCAACTGCTCAGGGGTAAAGGCCACGCGCTCGCGGACGTCTACTGAAGCAGTCTTGTGGTTAATACCGAGTGCAAGGAAGGCCATTCAAGGTCGCTGGTGGTGACGTGAAGCCGGCAATTGTCCTACTTCGAAAGATTCAGAACAACTACCGCTGACTATTGTCCCAATCGTCAGCCCCTATAATGGCCACAATTGAGTCTCGGTTATGTTTGGCCGAAGGCTTGTGTCATGATGATCCGACCGCAGGTTAGTCGTCCTCTTCCTATATGAATAGATCTTCCGCGTTGCTCCTCGCTTTTGTCTTCCTCAGCGGCTGCCAGGCCATGGCGCCCGTTGCGCCGGACGGCACCCCGCCGGTCGAAGACACCACGCCCGCACCTGAAAAGCCCAAGGTTTACGGCTCATTCAGCGAGGAAACCGTGTTCAGTCTGCTGAGCGCCGAACTCGCCGGCCAGCGCAATCGTTTCGACATTGCCCTGGACAATTACGTGACCCAGGCCATCAACACCCAGGATCCGGGCGTCTCCGAGCGGGCTTTCCGCATCGCCGAATATCTGGGCGCCGATCAACCGGCCCTCGACACCGCGCTGATCTGGGCCCGCAACGCTCCGGACGATCTCGAAGCGCAACGCGCCGCTGCCGTGCAACTGGCTCGCGCCGGGCGCTACGACGACTCCATGGTCTACATGGAGAAAGTCCTGCAGGGCAAGGGCGACACCCATTTCGATTTCCTTGCGTTGTCGGCGGCCGACACCGATCAGGAAACCCGCAACGGTCTGATGAAAAGCTTCGACCGTTTGCTTGAGCGCCACCCGAACAACAATCAGCTGATTTTCGGCAAGGCCCTGCTGTTGCAGCAGGACGGCGACAATCAAGGTGCGCTTACTCTGCTTGAAGACAATCCGCCGGAAGACGGCGAAATCGCACCGATCCTGCTGCGTGCGCGCCTGCTTCAGTTGCTCAACCGTGGCGACGAAGCGCTGCCGCTGTTACAGAAAAGCATCAGAAAATACCCGGAAGACAAGCGCCTGCGCCTGACTTACGCGCGCATGCTCGTCGAACAGGACCGCATGGACGACGCCAAGGCCGAATTCTCCACCCTCGTTCAGCAATACCCGGAAGACGATGAACTGCGTTATTCGCTGGCGCTGGTGTGCCTGGAAGCCAAGGCGTGGGATGAGGCCAAAGGTTATCTGGAAGACCTGATCGCTCGCGAAAGCCACGTCGATTCAGCGCATCTGAATCTCGGCCGGATTGCCGAAGAGCGCAATGACCCACAAGGCGCGCTCATCGAATACGCTCAGGTCGGTCCGGGCAATGACTATCTGCCGGCACAGCTGCGTCAGGCCGATATCCTGATGAGCAACGGCAAAACCGCCGAAGCGCAGAGCAAACTGGCGGCCGAGCGTGACGAGCAGCCCGATTACGCGATCCAGCTGTATCTGATCGAATCGGAAAGCCTCTCGGCCAACAAACAGGACGACAAGGCCTGGAAGGTTCTGCAACAAGCGCTGCAGAAGTATCCGGACGATCTCAATCTGCTTTACACCCGCGCCATGCTCGCGGAGAAACGCAATGATCTGGCGCAGATGGAAAAAGACCTGCGCCTGATCATCAAGCGCGACCCGGACAACGCCATGGCGCTGAATGCGCTGGGCTACACCTTGTCCGATCGCACCACCCGCTACGCTGAAGCGAAAACGCTGATCGAGCAGGCGCACCAGATCAATCCGGAAGACCCGGCGGTACTCGACAGCCTCGGCTGGGTGAACTATCGCCTGGGCAATCTGGACGATGCGGAGAAATACCTGCGCCAGGCGCTTGAGCGTTTCCCCGACCACGAAGTCGCCGCGCACCTTGGCGAAGTCCTCTGGGCCAAGGGCAATCAACGCGAAGCCAAACAAGTGTGGGGCAAGTTCCTCAAGGATCAGCCCGACAGCACCATTCTGCGCAGCACCATCAAGCGCCTGACCGGATCCGAGAATCTTTAAACCATGCTTTTGCGCCACGTTATTGTTTTCAGCTTCATCGCCCTGCTCGCCGGCTGCTCGGGGTTCGGCACTCGCGAATCGGTCGAGGGCCACGGCAGCCCGGCCCAGTGGGCGGCAAACAAACAGCAACTGACCGGCCTCGATGGCTGGCAGATCGACGGCAAGATCGGCATCCGCGCGCCGAAGGATTCCGGCAGCGGCACGCTGTTCTGGCTGCAACGTCAGGATTACTACGACATTCGCCTGTCCGGCCCGCTGGGTCGTGGTGCGGCACGGCTGACGGGGCGTCCGGGCAAAGTATCACTGGAAGTCGCCAACCAGGGCCGCTACGAATCGCAATCTCCTGAAGCCCTGCTCGAAGAACAGCTGGGCTGGAAATTGCCGGTATCCAATCTGGCTTGGTGGGTTCGTGGCCTGCCCGCGCCGGAAAGCAAGAGTCGCTTGAACCTGGACGCCGACAGTCGTCTGGCCAGCCTTGAGCAGGACGGCTGGAAAGTCGAATACACCGCCTACACCGAACAGAATGGTTACTGGCTGCCCGAGCGCATCAAGCTGCACGGCACCGACCTCGACGTGACGCTGGTGATCAAGACCTGGCAACCGCGCAAGCTGGGGCGATAAAGCATGACCGCTGCACGCCTGACCCTGCCCTCGCCGGCCAAACTCAACTTGATGCTGCACATTCTCGGTCGCCGTGAAGACGGTTATCACGAATTGCAGACGCTGTTTCAGTTCCTCGATTACGGCGATGAAATCACTTTCGCCGTGCGCGATGACGGCGTGATTCAACTGCACACCGAGTTCGCCGGCGTGCCCCACGACAGCAACCTGATCGTGCGCGCAGCGAAAATGTTGCAGCAACAATCCGCCTGCGCGCTCGGCATCGACATCTGGATCGACAAAGTCCTGCCCATGGGCGGCGGCATTGGCGGCGGCAGCTCGAATGCGGCGACGACCCTGCTCGGGCTAAACCATTTGTGGCAACTGGGCTGGGATGAAGATCGCCTGGCGGAACTGGGCCTGTCACTCGGTGCCGACGTACCGGTGTTCGTCCGTGGCCATGCAGCATTTGCCGAGGGCGTCGGCGAGAAACTGACCCCGGTCGAACCCGAAGAACCGTGGTATCTGGTGCTCGTGCCGCAAGTCGCTGTTAGTACGGCAGAAATTTTTTCCGATCCTTTGTTGACACGTAACACACCGCCCATTAAAGTGCGCCCCGTTCCCGAGGGAAACAGTCGAAATGACTGCTTGCCGGTGGTAGCAAGGCGTTATCCAGAGGTACGTAACGCATTGGATTTGTTAGGTAAATTTACCGAAGCAAAGCTCACCGGAACTGGAAGTTGTGTGTTTGGGGGCTTCCCAAGCAAAGCTGAAGCTGATAAAGTCTCGGCCCTTCTGACAGAGACCCTTACAGGGTTTGTAGCGAAAGGAAGCAACGTTTCGATGTTGCATCGCAAGCTGCAAAGTCTGCTCTAAAGGAATCAAGTGCCCGGCACTTGAAAGCAACAGATACAGGGGCGTCGCCAAGCGGTAAGGCAGCAGGTTTTGATCCTGCCATGCGTTGGTTCGAATCCAGCCGCCCCTGCCATTTTCTCTACTCATCCAGGTTACCCTCAGCCTCTAGGTACTGCGCGTGTCCAAGATGATGGTCTTTACGGGGAATGCCAACCCCGATCTGGCTCGGCGTGTCGTACGTCAGCTGCATATCCCTCTCGGTGACATCTCTGTCGGCAAGTTTTCCGACGGCGAAATCACAGCCGAGATCAATGAAAACGTTCGCGGTAAAGACGTCTTCATTATTCAGCCGACCTGCGCTCCGACCAACGATAACCTGATGGAACTGGTAGTGATGGCTGACGCCTTCCGCCGCTCCTCGGCTACTCGTATCACTGCTGTTATTCCTTATTTTGGTTATGCCCGTCAGGATCGCCGTCCGCGTTCCGCACGTGTGGCTATCAGCGCGAAAGTCGTTGCTGACATGCTTACCGTAGTCGGCATCGACCGTGTTCTCACGGTTGATCTGCATGCTGACCAGATTCAGGGCTTCTTCGATATTCCGGTAGATAACATCTACGGCTCCCCGGTTCTGGTGGATGACATCGAAGATCAGCGCTTCGAAAACCTGATGATCGTGTCCCCTGACATTGGTGGCGTCGTGCGTGCACGGGCTGTTGCCAAGTCGCTGGGCGTCGATCTCGGGATCATCGACAAACGCCGTGAGAAAGCCAATCACTCTGAAGTGATGCATATCATCGGTGATGTCGAAGGGCGTACCTGTATTCTCGTCGATGACATGGTCGATACCGCCGGCACCCTGTGCCACGCGGCCAAGGCCCTGAAAGAGCATGGCGCAGCCAAGGTCTTTGCCTACTGCACACACCCTGTGCTGTCGGGCCGGGCCATTGAGAATATCGAAAATTCCGTGCTGGACGAGCTGGTGGTGACGAACACCATTCCGCTGTCCGCTGCAGCACAAGCCTGTGCACGTATCCGTCAACTGGATATCGCACCGGTTGTTGCCGAAGCGGTTCGCCGCATCAGCAATGAAGAATCGATCAGCGCGATGTTCCGTTAAGGGCCCTGCCCTTCGCGAAATGTCTCGTTGACGAAAAGCGCCCCGCCCCGGCATTCCTGTCGGGGCGGGGCTTTTTTGCCCATACCGTGTTCGGCGCTGGTCGCAAACGCCACTCGGTCATGGCTATTTTGGAGATACAGAATGAACGATTTTACTCTGAATGCTGAAGTGCGTTCCGACCTGGGGAAAGGTGCGAGCCGCCGCCTGCGTCGTCTCGCCGCTCTGGTTCCAGCTGTTGTTTACGGTGGCGACAAAGCCCCTGAATCCATCAGCATGCTGGCCAAAGAAGTTGCCAAACTGCTCGAAAACGAAGCGGCTTACAGCCACATCATCGAGCTGAACGTTGGTGGCACCAAGCAGAACGTCATCATCAAGGCTCTGCAGCGTCACCCGGCCAAAGGCCACGTGATGCACGCTGACTTCGTACGCGTTGTTGCCGGCCAGAAGCTGACCGCCATCGTGCCTGTGCACTTTGTTGGCGAAGAAGCTCCAGTCAAGAAAGGCGGCGAAGTTTCGCACGTTGTTGCCGAGATCGAAGTTTCCTGCCTGCCAAAAGATCTGCCTGAGTTCATCGAAGTCGACCTGTCGAAAGCAGAAATCGGCACCATCATTCACCTGTCGGACCTCAAAGCTCCTAAAGGTGTTGAGTTCGTTGCTCTGGCACACGGCGATGACAAGGCTGTTGCCAACGTCCACGCTCCACGTGTAGCTGCAGAACCTACCGAAGAAGGCGCAGCAGAGTAATTCACTCTGTCATGCCGGAGTGAGCAAGTAACATCGCGGACTGGAACGTAGCGAGAAAGCGGGCGAGAACGCGGAGTTTACATCCATGGTAAATGAGCATTTTTCGTCCACTTTCGCCGCTTTCCCTGATCGCGGCGATGTTATCCACCACTCCAAGGAAGGGCCCCTATCGTGACTGCCATCAAACTGATCGTTGGCCTGGGAAATCCAGGCGCTGAATACGAACAGACCCGGCATAACGCAGGGGCCCTTTTTGTTGAGCGCATCGCCCACGCACAGAATGTGAATCTTGTGGCCGATCGCAAATATTTCGGCCTGACCGGGCGCTACTCGCATCAGGGTCAGGATGTTCGTCTGCTGATTCCCACCACTTACATGAACCGCAGCGGCCAGGCCGTGGCGGCACTCGCCGGTTTCTTCCGCATCAAGCCTGAAGAAATCCTCGTGGCGCATGACGAACTCGACTTGCCTCCGGGCGTTGCCAAGCTCAAGCAGGGCGGCGGCCATGGCGGTCACAACGGGTTGCGCGACATCATTGCGCAACTGGGCAATCAGAATACGTTCTACCGCCTGCGGCTTGGCATCGGCCACCCGGGCGTTGCCAGTATGGTTTCAAATTTCGTCCTGGGTCGTGCGCCACGCGCCGAACAGGAAAAACTCGATGCCAGCATCGACTTTGCCCTCGGCGTGCTGCCGGATATCCTCGCCGGGGAATGGAACCGCGCGATGAAAAACCTGCACAGCCAGAAGGCCTGACTTTTACCCGAGGGGAAACACCATGGGATTCAATTGCGGCATCGTCGGCCTGCCTAACGTCGGCAAGTCCACCCTGTTCAACGCCCTGACCAAATCCGGTATCGCGGCGGAGAACTTCCCCTTCTGCACCATCGAGCCGAACAGCGGCATCGTGCCGATGCCTGATCCACGTCTGGAAGCGCTGGCGGCCATCGTCAATCCCAAGCGCATCCTGCCGACCACCATGGAATTCGTCGACATCGCCGGCCTCGTCGCCGGCGCCTCGAAAGGTGAAGGCCTGGGCAACAAGTTCCTGGCCAACATCCGCGAAACCGACGCTATCGCTCACGTGGTGCGCTGCTTCGAAGACGACAACGTGATCCACGTGTCCAACAGCGTCGACCCGAAACGCGACATCGAAATCATCGACCTGGAACTGATCTTTGCCGACCTCGACAGCTGCGAGAAGCAACTGCAGAAAGTCGCGCGCAACGCCAAGGGCGGTGACAAGGACGCCGTGGTTCAGAAGGCTCTGCTTGAGCAACTGATCGCGCACTTCACCGAAGCCAAACCGGCGCGCAGCCTGATGAAGAACATGAGCGCGGATGAGAAAGCCGTGATCAAGGGCTTCCACCTGCTGACCACCAAGCCGGTCATGTACATCGCCAACGTTGCTGAAGACGGTTTCGAGAACAACCCGCACCTGGACGTGGTCAAGGCCATCGCCGAAGAAGAAGGCGCCATGGTCGTTCCGGTGTGCAACAAGATCGAAGCGGAAATCGCCGAGCTCGACGACGGCGAAGAGAAGGACATGTTCCTCGAGGCTCTGGGCCTGGAAGAACCTGGCCTGAACCGCGTGATCCGCGCCGGCTACGAAATGCTCCACCTGCAGACCTACTTCACCGCCGGTGTCGAAGAAGTCCGCGCCTGGACCGTCAAGGTCGGTGCCACCGCACCACAGGCCGCTGGCGTGATCCACACCGACTTCGAAAAAGGCTTCATCCGCGCCGAAGTCATCGCCTACAACGACTTCATCCAGTACAAAGGCGAAGCCGGCGCCAAAGAAGCCGGCAAATGGCGTCTGGAAGGCAAGGATTACATCGTCAAGGACGGCGACGTGATGCACTTCCGCTTCAACGTCTAAGCAACAGCCGGGCAAGAAAAAG
>NZ_WBRZ01000419.1:0-3106 GCF_008923895.1 Pseudomonas sp. GXM4 | reverse complement strand
TTTCAAGAACAAGATCAAAAGATCGCAGCCTTCGGCAGCTCCTACAGGGGTTTTGTGTTGTGCTCAATGGCTGAGCAGGTCAACCAGGGCCTGCGCACCCTTCTGCAAGGGCTGGCTCTTGAGCCACACCGCGTGCACAGGCAGCACCAGGCCATTTTCGATGTTGCGAAAATTCAGCCTTTTCAAACGTCCCGTGTCCAGCCACGGCTGTACCACAGACAGCGGAAAATTACCCCAGCCCAACCCCGCTTCGACCATTTCCATTGCCGTCTCAAGATTGTCCGTACGCCAGTAGGATTCGGCCACCAACGGCCGCGTTTCGCTGATCGGCAAGTCACGGCTGGCGACGATGATCTGCCGCACCTGCACCAGATCTTCAAGAAACACATCCCGCCCCTGCAACAACGGGCTGTCCGCCGCCAGCGTGGCGATCATGCGTTCGCTGCCGACGAACTGAAACCGCTCCAGCGCATTCACGCTCAAACCGGCAAACGCCAGGCACACGCTGACCCGGCCACTGTGCAACATCGCCAGCACATCATCCTGCGGCGCAGTAAGCACTTCGATGTCGAGCAACGGATGCCGCTCGGCAATCACCTTGATCGCTGCCAGCAAGCGCCGCCGATCAACGTCCGCAACCACGCCGATCGACAACCTGCTTTCCAGTCCCAACGACAGCTCCACCGCGTGCACTTGCAGCTGCTTGAGCTGCTCGGCGATCAGTCGCGCGTGGGGCACCAACGACTGCGCCATCGCCGTGGGTTGCGGCTCGCGGTGGCTGCGGTCGAACAACGGGTAACCGAGTTCCGCTTCAAGATTGGCAATGCCCATGCTCACCGCGGAGGGCACCTTGCCCAACTGCCGCGCGGCAGCGGAGAACGAGCCGCGTTCGATCACCGCGAGAAATAATTCGATGCTGTCGCTGTTGAAATTCAAACGCCTCACCTATCAATAAAACTGAAAGCTTCCGACTTTTTCTGTCAGGTCTATTGAAGCTATCTTTGCTCGCCTTCGCCAGCCCCGCTGGCCAACATTCGGCAAGAAAGAGGCAAATCTGCATGCAAGGCGTGAAACGCAAACTGGTCTACGTGTCGCTCTACGAAGTGATCGGCATGACCTTCTCGGCACTTGGTCTGGCACTGTTATCGGGCACATCGCCGGGCAGCACCGGGCCGCTGGCGGTGATCATCACCAGCATCGCCGTGACCTGGAATTTCATTTACACCTCGTTGTTCGAGCGCTGGGAAAGTCGCCAGGTCTCGCGCACCCGTACGGTCAAACGGCGTATCGCCCACGCCGTCGGCTTTCAACTGACGCTGATCGTGTTTCTGATTCCGCTGATTGCGTGGTGGATGAACATCAGCCTGATGCAGGCGTTCCTGCTGGATCTGGCACTGATCATTTTCATCCCGTGCTACACCTTCGTGTTCAACTGGCTGTTCGACCGCATTTTCGGCCTGCCGAGCTCGGCGCTGCCGGATTCTACCGCTGCGACATAAATCGCTAATTCGTAAGTAGATATTGCGAGAAATCAGCGGTTCAACCTGTTAAACCGCCGACATTCACAATCCGCTAACACCGATAGCAGGCTAAGCTTTTCCATCAATAAAAAATGGATCAGCTTATGACTGCTCACGCTCCCGCCGCCGCGCCCAGTGATGGCATCGACCCGGTACGCGCCGCCGAGATTTCCGCCCGCATTGATCGGCTGCCCGCCGTCGCCACCATCTGGCGTCTGGTGGCGCTGCTGTCGATCGGTGGATTTTTCGAACTCTACGATCTGTTCCAGACCGCCTACATCAGTCCCGGGCTGATTCGCGACGGCCTGTTCGCCACTGGCAGTCAGGGGGTGTTCGGCTTCTCCGATCAGGCGGCGTTCGCCTCGGCGACGTTCCTCGGCCTATTCCTCGGCGCCAGCCTGCTCAGTCCGCTGGCGGATCGTTTCGGCCGCCGGGCGATCTTCACCTTCGCCCTGATCTGGTACACGGTGGCGACAGTGCTGATGGGGATTCAGACCTCGGCGCTGGGCATCATCGGCATGCGTTTTCTGGTCGGCATCGGCTTGGGTATCGAATTGGTGACGATCGATGCCTACCTCTCGGAACTGGTCCCTAAACGTATGCGCAGCTCGGCGTTCGCCTTTGCGTTTTTCGTGCAGTTCCTCTCGGTGCCAGCGGTGGCCTTGATGTCGTGGTGGCTGGTGCCGCAAGCGCCGTTCGGCATTTCCGGCTGGCGTTGGGTAGTGTTGGCCAGCGCGGTGTTCGCGCTGTTTATCTGGTGGCTGCGCAAGCGTCTGCCGGAATCGCCGCGCTGGCTGGCGCAGCATGGTCGCTTTGATGAGGCCAACCGGATCCTCGACCATCTCGAAGCGCGCTGCGCCAAGGATTACGGCAAAGCGCTGGATGCGCCGGAACCGGTGCCCGTCGATGTCGAAGGCAAAGGCCGTTTCGCCGATATCTGGCAGCCGCCGTACCGCCGCCGCGCGTTGATGCTGATCGTCTTCCACATCTTTCAGGCGATCGGTTTCTTCGGTTTCGGCAACTGGTTGCCGGCGCTGCTTTCGGGGCAAGGCGTGAGCGTCACCCACAGTTTGATGTACGCCTTCATCATCACCCTCGCCTACCCGCTCGGGCCGTTGCTGTTCGTGAAGTTCGCCAACCGTTTCGAGAACAAATGGCAGATCGTCGGCTCGGCCCTCGGCGCGATGACCTTCGGCACCCTGTTCGCCCTGCAGACCAGCGCGTTCGGGCTGATTTTCTGCGGGGTAATGATCACCTTCTGCAACGCCTGGCTGAGCTTCAGTTATCACTCCTACCAGAGCGAACTGTTCCCGACCAACATCCGCGCCCGCGCGGTCGGGTTCTGCTATTCGTTCAGTCGCTTGTCGACGGTGTTCAGCAGTCTGCTGATCGGCATGTTCCTGGATAATTTCGGCACGCCGGGGGTACTGGCGTTTATCGTCAGCAGCATGCTGATCGTGATGCTGACCATCGGCTGGTTCGGTCCACGAACGCGTAATCTGGCGTTGGAAAATATTGCCCATCGTTGACGGCCAACACAGGACTCACCTGTGGGAGCGAGCCTGCTCGCGAAGGCGCCGTGTAAG
>NZ_WBRZ01000418.1:0-3119 GCF_008923895.1 Pseudomonas sp. GXM4 | reverse complement strand
AATGCATCCAATGACGCTCTGCGTCATTGGCCGCGGCGCGTCCCCAGCGGCATTCCCACGCAGAGCGTGGGAACGATCATCCGCAGTGTTGCAAATTTTCATACCGGACAAATAACAAGGGGGCGAATTCTCATCCGCCCCCTCGTTTGTCCGCTTATTCCTGCGGTTCTTCGTCTGCTGCGGCGTCGAGTTGCTGGTCTTCACCTGCTTCGTCGATACCGACGCTGCCTGCGATTTCCTCGCCCTCTTCACCTTCGAGCTCTTCGCCTTCGATTTCCGAAGGCTCCTGAACCCGCTCCAGGCCGACCAGGGTTTCATCCTTGGCCAGCTTGATCAGCGTCACGCCCTGAGTGTTACGACCCAGGCTCGATACTTCGTCGACACGGGTACGCACCAGGGTGCCCTGATCGGAGATCAGCATGATTTCTTCGCCGTCGAGCACCTGAACTGCGCCGACCAGACGGCCGTTACGCTCGTTGCTGACCATGGCGATCACGCCCTGGCCGCCACGCTTGTACTCAGGGAACTCGGTGATCGCGGTGCGCTTGCCATAACCACGCTCGGAAGCGGTGAGGATCTGGCTGCCTTCTTCCGGGATCAGCATGGAAATCAGCTTCTGCCCTTCCGGCAGACGCATGCCGCGCACGCCGCGAGCGGTACGGCCCATGGCACGCACGTCGGACTCTTTGAAACGGGTGACCTTGCCGCCATCGGAGAACAGCATCACTTCGCGCTCGCCATCGGTGATGGCCGCAGAGATCAGCACGTCGCCTTCGTCCAGCTCCAGCGCGATCAGACCGACGCTGCGCTGACGGCTGAAGGATTCCAGCGGGGTCTTCTTCACGGTGCCATTGGCGGTGGCCATGAAGATGTAGTGACCTTCGGTGTATTCCTCGACCGGCAGCATGGTGGTGATGTATTCACCGTCATCCAGCGGCAACAGGTTGACCAGCGGACGACCACGGGCCGCGCGGGATGCTTCCGGAATTTCGTAGGTCTTGAGCCAGTACACTTTGCCCTTGCTGGAGAACAGCAGCAGCGTGGTGTGGCTGTTGGCGACCAGCAGGTGAGCGATGTAGTCCTCGTCCTTGACGCCGGTAGCCGATTTGCCTTTGCCGCCACGACGCTGAGCCTGGTAAGCAGCCAGCGGCTGGGTCTTGGCGTAGCCACCGTGGGAGATGGTCACGACGCGCTCTTCTTCCGGGATCATGTCACCCAGGGTCAGGTCGAGACGGGCATCGAGAATTTCTGTGCGACGCACGTCGCCGTATTCGGCGCGGATCACTTCCAGCTCTTCGCGGATCACTTCCATCAGGCGCACAGCGCTGTTGAGGATGCGGATCAGCTCGCCGATCTGGTTGAGGATCTCTTGATACTCGGCCAGCAGCTTCTCGTGCTCCAGACCGGTCAGACGGTGCAGGCGCAGTTCGAGAATCGCTTGCGCCTGTTCTGGCGAGAGGAAGTACTTGCCTTCACGCAGACCGTATTGCGGATCGAGGTTTTCCGGACGGCACGAATCGGCACCGGCACGCTCCACCATCGCCACCACAGCCGAGGATTCCCAAGGCGTGCTGATCAGCGCTTCCTTGGCTTCCGACGGCGTTGGCGAAGCCTTGATCAGGGCGATCACCGGGTCGATGTTCGACAGGGCAACGGCCTGGCCTTCGAGAATGTGCCCACGCTCGCGCGCCTTGCGCAGTTCGAACACGGTACGACGGGTGACCACTTCACGACGGTGACGGACGAAGGCTTCCAGCAGATCCTTGAGGTTAAGGATGCGTGGGCGGCCGTCGATCAGCGCGACGATGTTGATACCGAACACCGATTGCAGCTGGGTCTGGGCATAGAGGTTGTTGAGGATCACCTCCGGCACTTCGCCGCGACGCAGTTCGATCACGACGCGCATACCGTCCTTGTCGGACTCGTCGCGCAGCTCGGTGATGCCTTCGAGCTTCTTCTCTTTGACCAGCTCGGCGATCTTCTCGATCAGACGCGCCTTGTTCAGCTGGTAAGGCAGCTCGGTGATGACGATCTGCTGACGGCCACCGACCTTGTCGATGTCTTCGATGATCGAGCGGGCACGCATGTAAATGCGCCCGCGACCAGTGCGGTAGGCTTCGATGATGCCGGCGCGACCGTTGATGATCGCAGCCGTCGGGAAGTCCGGACCGGGAATGTATTGCATCAGCTCATCGACGGTCAGCTCGGGGTTGTCGATGAGGGCCAGGCAACCGTCGATGACTTCACCGAGGTTGTGCGGCGGAATGTTGGTCGCCATGCCCACAGCGATACCGCTGGAACCGTTGACCAGCAGGTTCGGTACGCGGGTCGGCATGACTGCCGGGATCAGTTCGGTGCCGTCGTAGTTCGGCACCCAGTCCACGGTTTCCTTGTGCAGGTCAGCCAGCAGCTCGTGCGCCAGCTTGGTCATGCGCACTTCGGTGTATCGCATGGCCGCAGCGTTGTCGCCGTCGACCGAACCGAAGTTGCCCTGGCCGTCGACCAGCAGGTAGCGCAGGGAGAAAGGCTGGGCCATACGAACGATGGTGTCGTACACGGCAGTGTCACCGTGCGGGTGATACTTACCGATCACGTCGCCGACGACACGGGCAGATTTCTTGTACGGCTTGTTGTAGTCGTTGCCCAGCTCGCTCATCGCGAACAGTACGCGACGGTGCACGGGCTTGAGGCCATCGCGCGCATCCGGCAGTGCACGGCCGACGATCACGCTCATTGCGTAGTCGAGGTAGGACTGCTTCAGCTCGTCTTCGATATTGACCGGGAGGATTTCTTTGGCCAGTTCGCCCATGAGAAGCCTGATTCCTTTTTCTGGTGAAACTTCGTCATATCCATGTGGGAGCAACGAAGCTCGTCGGGGCCGGCCGAGTGCCATGCGCCGACTTACGACAAATCAACATTGGATCGCGGATTTGCGCAGTAAAGACAGCTCCGTGGAGCCGCCTCGGAAAACGCCGGATGTTATCACAAACGCCGCCACGCACCTATCCCCCAGATGCGCATGGAGCATAGTTAGTTGACCGATGACAGGCTTGAGGGGGACGAGAGAGGCTCAGAGCTTGGTTGAATGTGAAATCGGGGTCTGAATTAGCGATGTTTAT
>NZ_WBRZ01000417.1:0-3131 GCF_008923895.1 Pseudomonas sp. GXM4 | reverse complement strand
GATGAGGGCGTCACCTTCAACCTTAAAGGTGACTGACCCACCGCCATCGCTGGCAAGCCAGCTCCCACAGGGTGTTGCGGCGATTCGACCGGGGCAGCACTTACAGGCTTGCAATCCACTTAAGCCCGGCCACATTGGCCAGGCACACGACACCTGTTGGGAGTTTCACATGGCAAACGCCTCCAGCACTTACCGCAAGGCACTCGAAGGTCATCAGCAACCGAAAAAGGTGCTGGTGAAAGTCGATCGTGTCACCAAGAAGTTCGACGAAACCGTGGCCGTGGACGATGTGTCCCTGGAGATCCATCAGGGCGAAATCTTCGCGCTGCTGGGCGGTTCCGGTTCGGGCAAATCGACTCTGCTGCGCATGCTCGCAGGTTTCGAGCGGCCGACCGAGGGGCGGATTCTGCTCGATGGCGTGGACATCACCGACATGCCGCCGTACGAGCGGCCGATCAACATGATGTTCCAGTCCTACGCGCTGTTCCCGCACATGACCGTGGCACAGAACATCGCCTTCGGCCTCAAACAGGACCGTTTGCCGGCCAGCGAAATCGATGCCCGCGTCGAAGAAATGCTGCGTCTGGTGCACATGACCCAATACGCCAAACGCCGCCCGCACCAGTTGTCCGGCGGCCAGCGGCAGCGCGTCGCCCTCGCCCGCTCGCTGGCCAAGCGGCCGAAACTGTTGCTGCTCGACGAGCCGATGGGTGCGCTGGATAAAAAGCTGCGTTCGCAGATGCAGCTGGAGTTGGTGGAGATCATCGAGCGCGTCGGCGTGACTTGCGTGATGGTGACCCACGACCAGGAAGAAGCCATGACCATGGCCCAGCGCATCGCGATCATGCACCTGGGCTGGATCGCGCAGATCGGCAGCCCGGTGGACATTTATGAAGCGCCGGTCAGCCGCATGGTCTGCGAATTCATCGGTAACGTGAACGCTTTCGACGGCACCGTGGTGGAAGATCTCGAAGGCCACGCGATCATTCACAGCCCCGACTTGCAGCAGAAGATCTATGTCGGTCACGGCGTCAGCACCTCGGTGCAGGACAAGTCGATCACCTACGCCATCCGCCCGGAAAAAATGCTCGTCAGCACCACCCAACCGGAGTTCCGCTACAACTGGTCCGAAGGCAAGGTCCACGACATCGCTTACCTCGGCGGCCACTCTGTGTTTTACGTCGAGCTGCCCGGCGGCAAGATCGTCCAGTCGTTCATGGCCAATGCCGAACGCCGTGGCGCGCGGCCAACCTGGGACGACAAGGTCTACGTCTGGTGGGAAGATGACAGCGGCGTGGTGCTGCGCTCATGAGAACTTTCAATCAGCAATTCTTGCGCCTGGTGCCCAGCGGACGAAAACTGGTGATCGGCATTCCGTTCATCTGGCTGTTCCTGTTCTTCATGCTGCCGTTCTTTCTGGTGATGAAGATCAGCTTCTCGGAAGCCGCGCTGTCGATCCCGCCGTATTCGGAGATCTACACCTTCGCCGAACAGAAATTCCAGCTGCTGCTGAACATCGGCAACTACACCCTGCTCGGCGAAGACGAGCTGTACCTGTCGGCGTATCTCGGCTCGCTGAAGGTCGCGGCACTGAGCACGCTGATGTGCCTGGTGATCGGTTTCCCGATGGCCTACGCGATCACCAAGACCGGCAAGGAAACGCAAAACGTCCTGCTGCTGTTGATCATGATGCCGACCTGGACGGCGATCCTGATCCGCGTGTATGCGTGGATGGGCATCCTCAGCAACAACGGTCTGCTCAACGGGTTCCTGATGTGGACCGGGCTCACCGATCACCCGATCGAGATCCTCAACACCAACACTGCGGTGTACATCGGCGTGGTCTATGCCTATCTGCCGTTCATGGTGCTGCCGCTCTACGCCAACCTGGTCAAGCACGACAACAGCCTGCTGGAAGCCGCGCAGGATCTGGGTTCGAGCAACTTCAACAACTTTTGGAAAATCACCGTGCCGCTGGCCAAGAACGGCATCATTGCCGGCTGCATGCTGGTGTTCATTCCGGTAGTTGGCGAGTTCGTGATCCCGGAACTGCTGGGTGGCCCGGAGACGCTGATGATCGGTCGCGTGCTGTGGCAGGAGTTCTTCAATAACCGCGACTGGCCGGTGGCTTCCGCGCTGGCGGTGGTGATGCTGTTGATCCTGATTGTGCCGATTCTGCTGTTCAACCGCAGCCAGGCCAAAGAGATGGAGGCACGGGGATGAAACGCTTCAACTTTTCCAAATTCATGCTGATCTTCGGCTTGATGTTCATTTATCTGCCGATGCTGATTCTGGTGATCTACTCGTTCAACGCCTCGAAACTGGTGACGGTGTGGGGCGGCTGGTCGATCAAGTGGTATGTCGGCCTGCTCGACAACACGCAACTGATGGGCTCGGTGGTGCGCTCGCTGGAAATCGCCTGCTACACCGCGATTGCCGCTGTGGCACTGGGCACCCTCGCCGCCTTCGTCCTGACGCGGGTGACGCGCTTCAAGGGTCGCACGCTGTTTGGTGGCCTGGTGACCGCGCCGTTGGTGATGCCGGAAGTGATTACCGGTCTGTCGCTGTTGCTGCTGTTCGTGGCGATGGCGCAGCTGATCGGCTGGCCGCAGGAGCGCGGCATCGTCACCATCTGGATCGCCCACACCACCTTTTGTGCCGCTTATGTGGCGGTGGTAGTCTCCGCGCGCCTGCGGGAACTGGATCTGTCGATCGAAGAAGCGGCGATGGACCTCGGCGCGAAACCGTTCAAGGTGTTTTTCCTCATCACCATTCCCATGATCGCGCCGTCGCTGGCCGCCGGCGGGATGATGTCGTTTGCCTTGTCGCTGGATGATCTGGTGCTGGCGAGTTTTGTCTCCGGGCCGGGCTCGACCACGCTACCGATGGAAGTGTTCTCGGCGGTGCGTCTGGGCGTGAAACCCGAGATCAACGCTGTGGCCAGCCTGATTCTGCTGGCAGTGTCGCTGGTGACTTTCCTCGTCTGGTATTTCGGCCGCAAGGCAGAGGCCAACCGCAAACGGGCGATTCAGGAAGCGATGGATCAGACCGCAAATGAGTCGTGGCAACAGCCGGCAGCGGCGACTGCCTGAGCAACACCGATGAACCACTGGGGCGAGGGGATTTATCCC
>NZ_WBRZ01000416.1:0-3139 GCF_008923895.1 Pseudomonas sp. GXM4 | reverse complement strand
GGGCTGTGCAGCGTTACGGCTGCACAGCCCGCATTTAATCGATATAATCCCGCGCTTTCGCCGCAAAGCCCTGCGCGCGGCAGCAATCTGATCGCCGAGACACCTCCATGCCAATGTACGATTACCAATGTGCTTCCTGTGGTCATCAGTTGGAAGCCATTCAGAAGATCAGCGACGCACCGTTGGTCGATTGCCCTGCCTGCCAGGCGCCCGAACTGAAGAAGCAGCTGTCCATGCCGGGTTTTCGCCTCAGCGGCAACGGTTGGTACGAGACCGACTTCAAGACCGGAGCCAAGAAGAATCTGGCCGGCGGCGACAAAGCTGACTAGGGTTCCAACCCTGAACGAACGACACGCGTGAGTTTCCGCCTTGCTTGATCGCGGCCGGATCTCCACCGAATTTCGAATTACGAGAAGCGAACCACACCATGATGCGCAGCCACTATTGCGGCCAACTGAACGAAAGCCTGGAAGGCCAGGAAATTACCCTTTGCGGATGGGTTCACCGTCGCCGCGACCACGGCGGGGTGATTTTCCTCGACATCCGTGATCGTGATGGTCTGGCCCAGGTGGTGTTCGATCCGGATCGCGCCGAGAGCTTCGCCGCCGCCGACCGCGTGCGTAGCGAATACGTCGTGAAGATCACCGGCAAGGTGCGTCTGCGTCCGGCCGGCGCGACCAACGCCAACATGGCCTCGGGCATGATCGAAGTGCTCGGTTATGAACTGGAAGTGCTGAACGAGTCGGAAACCCCGCCGTTCCCGCTCAACGAGTTCTCCGACGTCGGCGAAGAAACCCGCCTGCGCTATCGCTTCCTCGACCTGCGTCGTCCGGAAATGGCCGAGAAGCTGCGTCTGCGTTCGCGCATGACCACCAGCATCCGTCGCTTCCTCGACGAGAACGGCTTCCTCGACGTCGAAACGCCGATCCTGACCCGGGCCACTCCGGAAGGTGCGCGTGACTATCTGGTGCCGAGCCGTACCCACGCCGGTTCGTTCTTCGCCCTGCCGCAATCGCCGCAGCTGTTCAAGCAACTGCTGATGGTGGCCGGCTTCGACCGTTACTACCAGATCGCCAAGTGCTTCCGTGACGAAGACCTGCGTGCCGACCGTCAGCCGGAATTCACCCAGATCGACATCGAGACCAGCTTCCTCGATGAAAAAGAGATCATGGGCCTGACCGAGCAGATGATCCGCAACCTGTTCAAGGAAGTGCTGAACCTGGAGTTCGGCGAATTCCCGCACATGACCTTCGAAGAAGCCATGCGCCGCTACGGTTCGGACAAGCCGGACCTGCGTATTCCGCTGGAACTGGTCGACGTTGCCGACCAGCTCAAAGAAGTCGATTTCAAGGTGTTCAGCGGCCCGGCCAACGATCCGAAGTGCCGCATCGCCGCTTTGCGCGTTCCGGGCGGGGCGAGCATGCCGCGCAAGCAGATCGACGACTACACCAAGTTCGTCGGCATCTACGGTGCCAAGGGCCTGGCGTACATCAAGGTCAACGAGCGTGCTGCCGGTGTTGAAGGTCTGCAATCGCCGATCGTGAAGAACATCCCTGAAGACAAGCTCAACGTGATCCTCGATCGCGTTGGCGCAGTCGATGGCGACATCGTGTTCTTCGGTGCCGACAAGGCCAAGATCGTCAGCGAAGCCCTGGGCGCGCTGCGTATCAAGCTCGGTCACGACCTCAAGCTGCTGACCTGCGAGTGGGCGCCAATGTGGGTCGTCGACTTCCCGATGTTCGAAGAGAACGACGACGGCAGCTTCTCGGCGCTGCACCACCCGTTCACTGCACCGAAGTGCACCCCGCAGGAACTCGAAGCCAACCCGGCCGGCGCACTGTCCCGTGCGTACGACATGGTGTTGAACGGCACCGAGCTGGGCGGCGGTTCGATCCGTATCCACCGCAAGGAAATGCAGCAAGCGGTATTCCGCCTGCTGGGCATCAACGAAGCGGAACAGGAAGAGAAGTTCGGCTTCCTGCTCGACGCGCTGAAGTACGGTGCACCGCCGCACGGTGGTCTGGCCTTCGGTCTGGACCGTCTGGTGATGCTGATGACCGGCGCCCAGTCGATCCGTGAAGTGATCGCCTTCCCGAAAACCCAGAGTGCTGCCGACGTGATGACGCAGGCCCCGGGCGTAGTGGATGCCAAGGCATTGCGCGAGCTGCATATTCGCCTGCGCGAAACGCCAAAGGCTGAGTAAGACGGGCCTGAAGGCGCATCTTCGGATGCGCCTTTTTTCTTTCTCAGGTCGAATTTTTCAATTGCCGGCCGCTGCCTTGGCGGGGCGGGCAAGGTTTCAAAGAGCATTCGGAGCAAGTTATGGCAGGTCATTCCAAGTGGGCAAACATCAAGCACCGCAAAGAACGTCAGGATGCCAAGAGGGGCAAGATCTTCACCAAGTGGATCCGTGAACTGACCGTTGCGGCCCGTCAGGGTGGCGGTGATCCGGGTTCCAACCCGCGTCTGCGTCTGGCTCTGGACAAGGCGTTGAGCGCGAACATGAGCCGCGACATCATCGACCGTGCCGTCGCGCGCGGTGCCGGTGCTACTGAAGCGGACAACGTTGAAGAACTGACCTACGAAGGTTACGGTCCGGGCGGCGTGGCGGTGATGGTCGAGTGCATGACCGACAACCGCAACCGTACCGCCGCAGCCGTGCGTCATGCGTTCAGCAAGTGTGGCGGCAACCTCGGCACCGACGGTTCGGTGGCCTATCTGTTCGAGCGCAAGGGCCAGATCAGTTTCGCCCCGGGTGTCGATGAAGACGCACTGACCGAAGCGGCGCTGGAAGCCGATGCCGATGACGTGGTCACCCACGAAGACGGTTCGATCGACGTGTTTACCTCGTTCACCGGTTTCTATGCGGTGCGCAACGCGCTGGAAGCGGCCGGGTTCAAGGGCGATGATGCGGAAATCGTCATGCAGCCGACCACCAGCGCCGAGCTGGATCTGGAAGGGGCGGAGAAGGTGCTCAAGCTGATCGACATGCTTGAGGACCTGGATGACGTGCAGAACGTCTATTCCAACGCGGATATCCCGGAAGACGTCGCCGCTCAGCTTGGTTGATGTAAATAGAAAGGTTGCAGTTTTTTGCTGGCTCTACACTTCCTCTGTAGGAGCTGCCGAAGGCTGCGAT
>NZ_WBRZ01000415.1:0-3169 GCF_008923895.1 Pseudomonas sp. GXM4 | reverse complement strand
TAAAACAATCGCAAGAGATCAACACGGGCGAGTACATCCGAGATGGCGGTAAGTTGTACCCGTACAGCGAAGAGCAGCAGCGAGGGCTTATAAAATCCCTTTATGAAACTCAAAACACAGAGATGATCCTGAGTTTCCTAGTAGCCCTCACTAGCGGAGCACGTTCGCTTGCAACTTACACCCTTCGAACTTCTGACATATTGAATCCTGACGCGGTTAAAGGCAGCGAAATAGCTATTAAAATTGGACGCCATACGACCGTTGATAATAAAAACAACAAGAAAATGCAAATTTACATCCCAGCTTGGCTAAATCGCCTTATCTACACATATATACATTCTGAACGCTACAAACGTAGAGTTGCTAAGGCAGGTCAACCAACAGATGGCGCGCAGTATGTATTCCTTACATCGCATGGCACCCCATTCCACATATCCAAGGGCGACATGAGGAGAGGACAGGGCCAACAAATCCAAGAGGGGAATTCGGTTCGGAAATTTATTTCCAGCAGACTTCAGCCGGCTCTCAACAAACTTGAATCACCCTTCAAATTCCGTTTCCACAACTTGAGAGCTTGCTTCGGCATGAACCTTTTAGAAGAACATATTAAAGGCTTACCACCAGGATCCCACTTGATAGCACGAGCCTTGGGCAAAGTCCAACAGCGTATGGGACATGCTCACATTTCTACCACGGAAAGATATCTAAATTACCGTGAGGACAAAAAGTTGACATTCCAGGCGCAAAGCATGTTCGAACAACACCTGCAGACCCTCTCTGAAAATTATGTACACAATTAAAGTTAAGTCATATCTACGTCAAGTCACTGGTATTACTATCGTTGAGATTGACAAGCTATCGATGCAAGAAATCAATACAAAAATTGATGAGCTTGGCATCCATAAGGTGGCGTTTTCCACTAAAGACGAAACTGTATTCCACGTAGGATCGCTCTGCTTTCGCAATCGTTATCGCATCGGGAACACCGCACTGTTTCAATGCCAAAGGTTTGACCTGGATGAGAACAGGTGCAAGGCACTTGATGGTTGGGCAAGAAATGCGATCACGGCTGTAAAGACCGGTGTAATCAGCCAAAAAACATTTTCCTCCAACGCCGGTGAACTTAATCAATTCCTACTCTGGAGTGGCACAAATGGATACTCAGACCTTTTTGACAGTGTTGAACGGTATTACGAAGCTTATTCAGAATACTCTAAATTTGTCTACGACAAAGATATGGAGGGAAAGTATGTCTACCACACCGCCGCGATAAAACAGAGCACCCCATTTTATATAATCCACTGGTTTTTCCCCGAATGCGTCGTAAATTTCAAACCAGCTCTCCCGAAAGTACCAGTGAAACATACTTACAACCCAACTCCTGTACCACCGGAGCAAGAGGTAGCTCATGGGATTGGGCTGTGCACTGAAATTTTCAACGCATTCACGGAAGCCCTGCTGAATCATTGGAAATATCCATTTCAAGTAACCTTACTGAACGAGCGTCTTTGGATAATCCCTCACCAATGGCTGTGCCATACGCAAACAGCAACACCACCTGAGACTAGCACAGGCCTATGGCACTACAAGTCAGGCACATTGCGGCCGCAAACGCATGAGTTCCGCATTAAGCGTTATCACAGAGCGATGAAGACCATCACGGAAGAGAATCAAAACCCACAGGTGCTGACTACACATAGGCACCGTTTGGGAAAATGGGCGCATGATAGCTTTCTACTGATGTTCGCGGCCAACACTGGGATGAACGAACAGCAGATCAGGGATCTGGAATGGTTATCAGGCGAGTACGAAATAGTACCAAGCACCCAAGGATTCAGAACTGTAAAATGGCGTGCAGGTAGAAAGGCGCAAAGTTTCACAATCGCAACTAGCTTTGTAAAACATTTTGAACAGTTCCTTAAACTAAGATCTTTCCTCACGAGAGAAAGGCCAACCAACTCCCTATTCATCCAAATTCCCGTGCTTGTGGAAAAACGGTGGAGACCATTACAGCCAAATGCACTGAGAAAACTGGGCGATGCAATTCGCAAATATCTTGATGAAAGATTCCCTTTTCTGAGCTATCGACAACTGCGACTTTACAAATACAACTACTTACTAAAAGAGTTTGGAGTTGTGGTGGCTAGTCAAATAATGCAGAGCAGTGTCGGCACAATCGCAAGGGCGTATTCAACTGCTGCTGACGATGTAGCCACCAAGGAGATTAGCGCCTACTACAACCTCCTGTCAGAGGCTCACAAGAAAAATATTCAAAGAAGGATGCAAACAAGCATTCCTTCCGGGCATTGTGTTGAGCCTGGTAAAGCAATTGCACTGGAACAGATCGACCACCCTGTAGCAGAACCTACTTGCAGAAACTTTATCACCTGTTTGTTCTGCGAACACTTCGTTGTACACGCCACGAACAACGACATCCGCAAATTGCTCAGCCTCCGCTATTTCCTTATGGAGATACGCAGCCAATCAACTTCAGCGCAAGAGTTTGAAAAAATGAATGGCGCAACTCTCCAAAAAATCAACTTCATTATTGAAAATCTCAGAGAGACCTCGAGCGAATTCAGCTCCACTGTAGACCTCATTGAAGAAGAGGTTTTTTCGAGCGAAATTTTGACTGACTACTGGGCAGCACTTCTAGACAACCTAGTAAGAATTGGAGCTATGAAATGAATTCGGCCAACGCCAAAAAGCATGATAGCAAAAGCAGCGATGCCTACTTGAACATGGATGTATCTGAGATCAACGAGAGTACAGTGATTAGCCGTGACAAGGATGGAAATATCATTTCACTTTTTGCTCACACAAAGTGGTTCACGCCTCAGCTTAGCAATCATCATATCAAAACATCTTGGATGTGCTTCGCCAAATTTAGCACGAAAACTGAGATCGAACTTGAGAGCTTAGCCCAAGCAAAGAAAATTATCTGCACACAGATATTTCGCCCCTCAAGAAGAACAGGCTCTTTCCCTAGCCACGACGGGGTTATGTCCAACCTTGGAGCTCTTCGTAAGCTCCATACTTTCGCCTCAAAAAAAGGTTTGACTCTCGATCAGCTTTTTGAGAGCCCGAATGACTTCGATGAATACATCCGGAGTACAGAATCACTAATTAACCTTAGAACACGCCAAACAATGCTCAACAAAATAGTGGA
>NZ_WBRZ01000414.1:0-3176 GCF_008923895.1 Pseudomonas sp. GXM4 | reverse complement strand
AGTAACAACTGGCGCTGGCGCAGCGCCAACAGGCGCAGCACGGCGTCATCCACCGTCAGTTCCCGCTGGCCTTTGATCTTGCCGAGCAAGCGGCTGCCATAACTGCGCGCCGTTTGCAGTGCGCCACCGGCAATCGCGCCGGCCAGTGCTGCCGCGCCGAGGGTAATCCCGCCGACCAGCAAATCCACACCAGCGCCGGCCGCCGCACCGGCAGCAATGCCGCCGCCGACGCGCACGCCGAGTTGCTTCAGGGTTTCCGGGTTGAACAGATCATCGCCCCAACGCCCGTCGAGCAGCGGCAAGTCGCTGGCCGCCGCGTCCTGCGGGCGAAACGCGTAGAGCTTGAGCAACGCCTCAACGCACTTCTGCTCACGCTGGCGTACGGCTTTGCGCAGCTCGCTGATTGCCTGCTGCTCCTGCTCGGCTTCGCTGACCACACTGCGCCGGCACGCGGCGCAGTCGATCAGCAATTCGGCAATCAGGCGTGCGGCGCTTTGCTGACGGGCGAGGCGCTGCGCCTGCTGGTCGGCGATCAAGCGCTCCAGTTGCGGCCGGGCGTTTTCCAATAGCAGGGCGAGGCTCTCGTACAAGCGCCGCTCGCCATCCTCGGGCGGCGCGACGCTGTCGAAACGTACCAACGCATGCAGCCCCAACCGCGCCAGCGCTTCACGCCAATCGGGTTCGCGATGGTTGGCGCTGCTGACGAAATTCAGCACCGGCAGCAGCGGTTTGCCGCAACTGGCGAGCACTTCCAGCTCGTCGCGGTACTTGGCCAGCACCGGTTCGCGGGCGTCGATCACATACAGACCGGCATCGGAGGCCAGCAGTTGTCGCAGTACCTTGGCTTCCTGTTCGAAACGCTGGCGCGCCTCGCTGCCGTCGAGAAACCGCGCCAGTCGTGCCGGGCCGTCGAGGCGTTCGCCGGGGCGTTCCAGACGCTCGAGAAAATCCAGCAGGGCGATCGCATCTTCCAGCCCCGGCGTGTCGTACAGATCGAGCAACGGCTCGCCGTCCACCGACAACCGCGCGCCTTCGACATGCCGGGTGGTGCTCGGCCGATGCGAGACTTCGCCGAAGCCGACGTCACGGGTCAGCGTGCGCAGCAGCGAGGTCTTGCCGACGTTGGTGTGGCCGACAACCGCGAGTTTCAGCGGGGCCTTGCGTGCATCAGTCATGTCCGCTCTCCAGCCAGTTCATCGGCGCGCAATCGGCGAATGGCAGTTCCAGCTGTTGCAGCGCCGCGTGCCAGTCACCCAGACGTTGCCCGTCCAGCGCTTCGCCAGGCGGCGCTTGCAGCAGCCAGATGCGAGTGGCGCCGGCGTTGCGCGCGAGTTCGGCGATCAGCGCGAGGCTGCCGCGATCCGGCGAGCGTCGCGGATCGCAGGCGATGGCCAGCCGAGCCGGCGGGAAGCGACTGAGTTGTTCGAGCAGCTTGTGCCGCGATTCGCGACTGTCGAGGATGCCCGCGTTGCTGACGTTTTTCGGCAGCACGGGTGGCCACGGACGCTGTTCGTCCAACTCGATCGCCACCAGCAGCGCGCCTTCGCTGGCGAGTTCGCCGACGTTGCTTTCGACGCGATGCAGTTGCGCCGGCTCCGGGTCGTTGACGCCGAGGTGTTCGCTGGTTGGCATCAACCGTTCGCGCAGTTGCGCGTAGCCGGGCAGATTCAGATCCAGACGCAGCGCGGCTTTGCCGCGGTTCCAGCGCCACAGGCAGAACAGCGCGAGCAGCAGGCGCGGCAGCACGCCGTAGACCACCAGCACGCCGACCAGCCAGGTCGCCCAGGCCTGTCGTGCGCTTTCAATATCCAGTGCGCCGGCGCCGCTGGCGCGGATCATTTCCTCGGTCGGCACATTGAAGCCGAGCAGCGCCGGCAGATAGCCGAGGGCCTGGGTGACGTGAATAAAGGTGTCGGCACCGAGGATCGTGGTTTCCCAGACAAAGCCGTAGCGCCGCGTGGCCATCAGGGTCAGCAACAGAATCAGCGCGCTGAGCATCGCCAGCAGCCACAGGCCATTGACCAACGCGCCGAGCGCCCAGCGGTTGAGTTTCTTGCGTTGCAGCAGCAACAGCAGGGCCGGCGGCAGTTGCGCGGCTTTGGCATCGCGGGCGAATTTTTCGCTGAGCCACAGCCACAAGCGCCCGAGGGTGGCGCCGTGTTCGCCTGCGAAAATCAAGCCCAGCGCCCAACTCAGCAGCAAAATCAGATTGATCCCGAGCAGACTGCCCAGCGCCCAGAACACATTCACCGGCGTCTGCCCAAGTGCGGCGAAAGCCAGACCGGCGCCGCTGAGCACGGCGAAAATCATCAGCAGCACCAGCGCCAGACGCGCGCCTTGCAGCCAGTGCTTGAGGGCGGCGGTCAGTCCGTCACGCTCGGCCAGCCATAGCGCCCGGCGCGCAATGCGGCTCGGCAGATCGCCGCCAGCGGCGCGGGCCAGACGATTGGCTTCCAGATCGTCCAGCGGCCCCGCGTGTTCTTCGCGCAGGCGGATGGTTTCGGTGAGCCAGAGGTTTTGCAGTGGAGTCAGTTCAGTCACGCGGCGTCCCGTCGCTAAATCGAGCACTGAGCATAACCGCTGTGGCGCTTATCGGGGTAAGCGCGGCTCTGGTATCCTCGCCGGCATGACTAAATCACTGCCCCTCAGCCTGATCGCAGCCCTCGGTGAAAACCGCGTGATCGGCGTCGACAACAGCATGCCCTGGCACTTGCCGGGGGACTTCAAATACTTCAAGGCGACCACGCTCGGCAAGCCGATCATCATGGGTCGCAAGACCTGGGATTCGCTCGGCCGGCCGCTGCCGGGGCGCTTGAACATCGTGGTCAGCCGCCAGACCGATCTGCAACTTGAAGGCGCCGAGGTCTATCCGTCGCTGGAAGCCGCCGTGGCCCGCGCCGAGGAATGGGCGAAAGCCCAGGGCGTTGATGAACTGATGCTGATTGGCGGCGCGCAGTTGTATGCGCAGGGACTGGCGCAAGCCGATCGGCTGTACCTGACCCGCGTGGCGCTGAGCCCGCAAGGGGATGCGTGGTTTCCGGAGTTTGATCTGAGCGAATGGAAGCTGGTGTCGAATTTTGAAAACCCGGCGGTTGAAGATAAACCCGCGTACAACTTCGAAGTATGGGAGCGCGCATGATCGTTCCCACGCTCTGCGGGGTAACGCCTCAGGGGAC
>NZ_WBRZ01000413.1:0-3210 GCF_008923895.1 Pseudomonas sp. GXM4 | reverse complement strand
TCGATGGGCTGAAGATTGACATCAAGGATGTGAGTCAGGAGTCCGTCAGCCAGACCATTGATGCGATGGTCAAGGCTGATCCGCAACTGGCGTGGTTGAAGGATGCGGAGGCTCGGGGAGATGTTGACTGGCGTCGTGTCGAAGAAATACACAAGAGTTTCAAATACTCGACATCTGGACTTGGTGTCGCCGCACAACTGGCCCTGGCTATCCTGCTAGCTGCAGTCACCGGGGGGGCAGGCGCAGGATTGATAGGCGCAACTGCTGGCACGTTCTCTGCGGGCTTCGCCAACGCTGTGTTGATCGCAGTCGAAACTACCGCTGCAAACAGCGCCATCAGCAACAAAGGCGATCTGGGCTCAGTTCTCAAGGACGTTTTCAGCAGCGAAAATCTTCAGGGGTATGTGCTCTCCGGGATGTTGGGCGGCATTGGGAATGGCCTGGGTTATAACCCGACAGAACTTGGTTTTGACTGGAATAGTGCAGGCCAGGTGATTCTCAAAACCAGCGCTGATACGTTGGCTCAAACCGCATTGCAGGGCGGAAGCCTGGGCGACAATTTCGTCAACAATCTATTGGGAGCTGTAATCGATATTGGCGGAGCTATCGCCGCCAATAAGGTTGGTAGCCTCAATCTGGTGGAAGGCAGTCCAACGAAGATTGCAGCACATGCATTGGTGGGCGGGTTGAAGTCCATGGCCTTGGGCGGGGACTTCAAGACAGGCGCGTTGGCTGGAGGTGCCAACGAAGCAATGGTTCAGTATCTTGCGGACCTGATACTGCCGGAAAATTACGACCCAAACATGCCGGGAGCCGATCAGGCCAAAGCTAATCTTTTGGCGATGTCGCAACTGATCGCAGTGCTCTCCGCCGTGATTGCCGACACAGACCCAAACATAGCAGCAAATATCGCGGCTACTGCGACCCAATACAATTACCTCTCGCATTCTGACCTCGAGCGAGCGGCGCACGAGTTGTCCGCCTGTGGCAATGACGCTGCATGCGCGAATACGAAGTACGCCGAATATCACGCTCTGAGCCAAAAGCAAGACATCGAGGCAGTTGCTCAATGTGCGGCTAATTCTGGTAGCTGCGAAGGCCTTTCAAGGATTGTTGCATAGGCCGAGGCAAAAACTCAAAAATTGAAAGACCTGGCAGCCTCGGCATCGCCCGAAGCAGCCAAGATGTTCGATCTGCTGATCGCGGAAAATCACGGGTTCCAGAATATGCTGGCGGGCATCACCGCTGGACATTCAGTCGCTGCGATTGCGGACACACTGGTCCAAACACTTGGCATCAGCCACGAAATGGCGATGGCTGCTGTTGAAGGCTTGGCGATGTCAGTGTCTGGGATGGCCCCGACGATTAAGACCGCAGGAGGCGGTAAGAATAAACCCAAGGGAGGGCCTGCTGGATCGACAGAGGAGGCCGAATCCACTGCTCCGAAAGGCAACGCAGGAAATACCAAAAGCGACTCGGCGGAAAACGTAACCTATTTCCGGGTAGAAGGTGGGGAACAGGGTTTAAGACGAGCCAGAATCGAATTACCGCCAATGACGACGGGAGCATCACCATTAATCCTGGGTGTACGGGCCAACTGTGTGTCGGTGTTGGCAATGCTGACCACGCAACCTACTACTTGACGAACAAGCGTCCTGATGGCTCCGTAGTGGTCTTCGATATCGATGCCAAGACTCATAAGAAAAGTATGGACAGAGTGATACCTCAGCACGGCGATGGCCCTAGGGAGCGTGATGCACCCAAGAGAGTCGATGAGGGCCAACTAGGTTACTCCCTGGAGTTGCCGAAGATATGGGAGTCGCTACTCGAAAACAGTGCGAGTAATGTTCGTGTCTATACGCAAGAAGAATTTTTAAAAGAGTTTAAGAAATGACCATTGATCAAGACGTTTTTGATGACCTGTGGGACGGCGAAAAAAGTATCGGTTTTTTTGTTCAGTCAGCTCAGTGTTACTGGATTGTTGACGATAAGTGTAATTTTACTCTTGACGTTGACAAGAGTCTTAGAGCGTCATTGAGTAACGGAACTATCACGCAAGAGCAATACGAACGATCCTGCCTGAAATTCAGAAATGGTATCTTGAAGATGACTTCCGAGAGCTTTCCTTCGTATCTTCATGGGCCGAGTGTAAAGATTTTGTCGTCTTCCGAATTGCAAGGCTTTATTGGGGCTAAGCCGAATGTTTTTGAAAAAATTGAAAACTACTATCTCACAGGCGAAGGTCTGGATTCGGAGCTGTTCAAAAATGCAAATGTCATACGCTCGAGGCTTCCACTGTTTTACGTGAATTTTGATCGAAAGATTTTCATGCACATGGATGACGGCCGATTTCATGAGGAGTATGTGCATTCGGACTGGATTGCTGAATCTGGCGATTTCAGCTACTTGATTCCGTCACGAGAAAAGTATTGGGTGGATGCAGGTAAGGATTTTTGGAAAGTTCGTTTTTTATAAAATAAATGCTGATCATTAACATATGTGGACTGTCCCATTTTTTACGGGCTACCTCTTTTTTGCCTTTTTTGTCAATTGGATATTACCGAAGTGTCGGATAGGTGAACGGTACGTCGGATAATCAGTTGTATGGAGCTGTACGCATTCTGATGATTGCTGCCGGTAATAGGGTGTGAATCAAAATCAGGGCAGGTTGTCGGCTGCAATATCTGGAGCTTAAAGCACACGAGGATCAACCATTGAGCAATCTCAAAGCACTGAATGGCTTTCTGCGTGAATACGTTTATGTGGAAAGTCTTCATCTGGATTCCGAAGATGGACTTACCGGTTACAATCTGTTGATGAGGCTGGCGAAGTCTTCGGATCCTGGAGCAAAGAATATAGCGGTCGTATTTTTCAACGTGGGCGGTCTGAACGTGCGGGGATTTGGTGGTGGCCTGACACAGTTCATGGATCTTTGCGTGTCGAGAGTTGAAGGCGAACTGGATCGTATACGGTATGAGCTGGTTGATGAGGAAGAAGAAAAAATAGCCTTCAACTTCCACTCCTTCAAAGTGCTCAGCGAGGATTGCAGCGGCGAATAGGCTGCGAAAGCCAGGTTGCACGAGTTGATGCCTGTTTCCAAAAAAACGCCCGGTCTGAAGCGGGGTGTTTTTTTGGTTTAACCTGCGAAACCTTTAGCGAAACGCCGGCACCACATGCTTGATAAAAAACTCCAGCGACTTCTTCTTCTCT
>NZ_WBRZ01000412.1:0-3226 GCF_008923895.1 Pseudomonas sp. GXM4 | reverse complement strand
ATACCAGTCAGAGACGTATTGACTGACACGGCGCCTTCGCGAGCAGGCTCGCTTCCACAGGGGAAAGCATTCCATGGCGGTTATTGCCAGCCGAACCGGCGGATGTAGAAGCCTTTAACGGCTTGGGTCAGCGCCATGTACGCCAGCAGAATCACCGGTAGAAACACGAAATACAGCGACGGCAGCGCCTGCAATTTGAAGTAATGCGCCAGCGGCCCCATTGGCAGGAAGATGCCGACCGCCATGATGACCCCGGTCATCACCAGCAGCGGCATGGCGGCGCGGCTTTGCAGGAACGGGATCTTCGGCGTGCGGATCATGTGCACGATCAGCGTCTGGGTCAGCAACCCGACCACGAACCAGCCGGACTGGAACAACGTCTGGTGATCCGGGGTGTTGGCGTCGAACACGTACCACATCAAGGCGAACGTCGTGACGTCGAAGATCGAACTGATCGGGCCGAAGAACAGCATGAAGCGCCCGACGTCAGCCGGCTGCCAGCGCTGCGGCTGTTTCAGCATCTCGTCGTCGACGTTATCGAACGGAATGGCGATCTGCGAAATATCGTAGAGCAGGTTCTGCACCAGCAGGTGCATCGGCAGCATCGGCAGGAACGGGATGAACGCGCTGGCAACCAGCACCGAGAACACATTGCCGAAGTTGGAGCTGGCAGTCATCTTGATGTACTTGAGCATGTTGGCGAAGGTGCGCCGCCCTTCGAGCACGCCCTCCTCCAGCACCATCAGGCTTTTTTCCAAGAGAATGATGTCCGCCGCTTCCTTGGCGATGTCCACCGCGCTGTCCACGGAAATACCGATGTCGGCGCTGCGCAGCGCCGGCGCGTCGTTGATACCGTCGCCCATGAATCCGACCACATGGCCGTTGCCCTTGAGAATGCCGACGATGCGCTCTTTGTGCGATGGCGTGAGTCTGGCGAAGACGTTGGTCGTCTCGACCGCCATAGCCAGCTCAGCATCGCTCATGCGCTCAATGTCATTGCCCAGCAGCAAACCCTGTTGGGCGAGGCCGACCTCGCGGCAGATTTTCGCCGTCACCAGTTCGTTGTCACCGGTCAGCACCTTGACCGCCACACCATGCTCGGCCAAGGCCTTGAGCGCTGGCGCGGTGCTTTCCTTCGGTGGATCGAGGAATGCCACGTAACCGATCAGCGTCAGTTCCTGTTCATCAGCCAGGCTGTAAGTCTCGCGCCCTTCTGCCATTGAGCGAGCCGCGACCGCCACCACGCGCAGACCTTCGGCGTTGAAGGCGCCGGTGACTTGGCGAATCCGCACCAGCAATTCATCGCTCAAGACTTCATCGACCTCGCCGTGACGCACCCGACTGCACACCGCCAGCACTTCTTCCACCGCGCCTTTGCAGATCAGTTGATGGGGCTGACCGCGGCTCTCCACCACCACCGACATGCGCCGGCGATTGAAGTCGAACGGGATCTCATCGACCTTGCGAAACACGCTGCCGACTTTCAGTTCGCGATGGACTTCCACGTGTTCGAGCACGGCGACATCCAGCAGGTTTTTCAGGCCGGTCTGGTAGTAGCTGTTCAGGTAGGCCAGTTCCAGCACAGCGTCAGAATCCTCACCCCAGACGTCGACATTACGCGCCAGAAAGATCTTGTCCTGAGTCAGGGTGCCGGTCTTGTCGGTGCACAGCACGTCCATGGCGCCGAAGTTCTGGATCGCGTCGAGGCGTTTGACGATGACCTTTTTGCGCGATAGAAACACGGCGCCTTTGGCCAGGGTCGAAGTGACGATCATCGGCAGCATTTCCGGGGTCAAGCCGACCGCGATCGACAGCGCGAAGAGCAGCGCTTCGCTCCAGTCGCCCTTGGTGAAACCGTTGATGAACAGCACCAGCGGCGCCATGACGAACATGAAGCGGATCAGCAGCCAGCTGACCTTGTTGACGCCCTGCTGAAACGAGGTCACCGCGCGGTCCGTCGCGCCGACCCGTTGCGCCAGCGCACCGAAGTAGGTGCTGTTGCCGGTGGTGAGAATCAGTGCAATCGCGCTGCCGGAGACGACGTTGGTGCCCATGAACAGAATGTTGTCCAGCTCGAGCGGGTTACGCGTGTCGCGATCGGTCTGCCGGGTGAATTTCTCCACCGGCATCGACTCACCGGTCATTGCTGCCTGGCTGACGAACAGGTCCTTGGCGCTGAGCACGCGGCAATCGGCGGGAATCATGTCGCCGGCCGAGAGCACGATCAGATCGCCGGGCACCAGTTGCTTGATCGGCAGCTCCCGCCGTGGCCCATCCCGGCGCAGCACCGTGGCGGTGTTGCTGACCATGGCTTTGAGCGCATCGGCGGCCTGATTGGATTTGCTCTCCTGCCAGAAGCGCAGCAGCGTCGACAGCACCACCATGGAAAAAATCACCACGGCCGCCTTGAGGTCTTCGGTCAGCCAGGAGATCACCGCGAGCAGAGTCAGCAGCAGGTTGAACGGGTTTTTGTAGCAGTGCCACAGATGGGTCCACCACGGCAGCGGCTGCTCGTGTTCGACCTCGTTGAGGCCATGTTGCGCGCGCAGAGTATCGGCCTCGACCTCGGTAAGCCCTTCGCCTTGCGTGCCCAGCGATGACAGCAACGCAGCGCTGTCTTCATGGGCGGCAGCGACTAGCGTGTTGGCCAGCGTCGGCGGCACTTCACGGCTGACCGTGGTGTCATTGATCGAATCCAGCAGCGCCAGACGACGGAAGTGCCGGGCGATGTGGCGGCTGCGCAGAAAGCCTGCGAAAAATTCCTTGAGCGTGAGTTTCATGGCTGTGTCCCCTGTGGTCAGCCGAGTAACCGTCGAGCAGGTACCGCCGCGCCCTGGCACCGGGAAAACCGGCACGGTAAGGCGTGGCGCGCCCGTCGGGAACGACAGGCGTGTCGATAGGCGGCGCTGACGATTGAGGTCGTCAGCACGCTTGGTTCAGCGTCGATGAGAAGGACGTCGAGACACGATCCGGAACGGGTCGTGCACGGGATGCCGCTGCTCGCTGTTACGGCGAGACAACGGCAGGGAAAGACTGCGCGTTATCTTGCCGAGAATCTGCCGGTGATCGAGACCGGCCGACAACTGTCACTCGAACAAGTACCCACTGTGGGTCTCCGCAATTGATGAAAACGCGCGCAGCTTACGCCCGCAGCGAAACGGCTGGAAGAGGTGTTTTCGGGGAATGTGGGGGGTGTTCAGGAAGGGTTCAGAATTTCCCCGTGATC
>NZ_WBRZ01000411.1:0-3249 GCF_008923895.1 Pseudomonas sp. GXM4 | reverse complement strand
CTGCACATTCAACATAAATGTTGTCTGTCAGGCCGTCATCGCGGGCAAGCCCGCTCCCACAGGGGATCTCCTATGGATGGAAGATCGCTTACAGAATACGCACGCGCAACGAGCGGCCCTTGATCTTGCCGTCGTTCAGGCGCTGCAAGGCCTGCATGGCCACGGTGCGCTCGACAGCGACGTAGGCCTGGAAATCGAAGATCGCGATCTTGCCGACCTGCGCACCGGGAATGCCCGCTTCGCCGGTCAGTGCGCCAAGAATGTCGCCCGGGCGCACTTTGTCTTTGCGGCCAGCGCCGATGCACAGGGTGGTCATCGGCGGTTGCAGCGGCGCCAGGCCCTGGGACTTGAGGTTGTCGATCTGATCCCAGTTCAGCGGCGCTTTCTGCAGTTGTTCGATGGCTTGCGCACGATGAGCTTCGGACGGCGCGACCAGGCTGATGGCGATGCCTTTCTCGCCCGCGCGACCGGTACGGCCGACGCGGTGGATGTGGATTTCCGAATCGCGCGCCAGCTCGACGTTGATCACCATGTCCAGCGCATCGATGTCCAGACCACGGGCCGCGACGTCGGTGGCAACCAGCACCGAGGTGCTGCGGTTGGCAAACATCGCCAGCACTTGATCGCGGTCACGCTGTTCCAGATCGCCGTGCAGGCCAACGGCGGAAATACCTTTGGCGGTCAGGTGATCGACGGTTTCCTGAACCTGCTGCTTGGTGAAGCAGAACGCCACGCAGGACGCCGGACGGAAGTGGTGCAGGACTTTGGTCACCGCGCTCATGCGCTCTTCCGGGGAAATCTCGTAGAAGCGCTGCTCGATCTGCGTGTCGTCGTGGAAGGCTTCAGCCTTGACGGTCTGCGGATCGCGCATGAATTTCGAGGCCAGTTGCTTGATGCCCACCGGGTAGGTCGCGGAGAACAGCAGAGTCTGGCGACGCTCCGGGGTCTTGATGATGATGTCTTCGATCGCGTCGTAGAAACCCATGTCGAGCATGCGGTCGGCTTCGTCGAGGATCAGCGTGTTCAGGCCATCGAGCACCAGCGAACCCTTGCGCAAGTGCTGCTGAATGCGCCCCGGGGTGCCGACGATAATGTGTGCGCCGTGTTCCAGCGAAGCGATCTGCGGACCGAACGATACGCCACCGCACAGGGTCAGGACCTTGATGTTGTCTTCGGCGCGGGCCAGACGACGGACTTCCTTGGCCACCTGGTCGGCCAGCTCGCGGGTCGGGCAGATCACCAGCGCCTGGCAACCGAAGTAGCGCGGGTTGATCGGGTTGAGCAGGCCGATGCCGAATGCGGCGGTCTTGCCGCTGCCGGTCTTGGCCTGGGCGATCAGGTCCATCCCCTTGAGGATCACCGGCAAGCTCTGCGCCTGGATCGGCGTCATCTGGGCATAACCGAGTGATTCGAGGTTAGCCAGCATGGCGGCGGACAGCGGCAGAGTATTAAAAGCGGTGGCGATGGTGGTCACGGGACTGGCCTGCAAAACAAAATGTCGCGCAGTGTAGCAGCCCCGTGCCGGTTTCCTCGACAGTTCTGGACGAACAGCGATTGAACCCGAGGCAGGGATTACCTGTGGCGAGGGGATTTATCTGTGGCGAGGGGATTTATCCCCGATGGGGTGCGCAGCACCCCCAATACCTGCCACCTCGATTCATCAGGCTAACCGCATCCAACCTTTTTGGGGCTGCTGCGCAACCCAGCGGGGATAAATCCCCTCGCCACGGAAGTCCTTCAGCAGCCACAGATGTCCTCCAGCACAATCAGTGTTCGATGTGCTCCTGTGGCCGTTTCGCCCGGCGCCCGTCTTCCTTGGACAGCTGCGAGAAGATCGTCGCCGCCAGCATCGCCATCACGCCGACCGTGACGAAGGTCAGTTGGAACGCGCCGAGTACGGTTTCCACGCCATCGTTGCCGACCTTCGCAGTGAAGCCGCCGAGCAGCGCACCGGCGCAAGCCACGCCGAGGCTCAGCGACAACTGCGCGACCACCGACAGCAGACTGTTGCCGCTGCTGGCGCTGGCATCGTCGAGGTCGATCAGCGTCACCGTATTCATCGCGGTGAATTGCAGCGAGTTGATTGCACCCAGCACGGCCAGCAGGCACAGCAGCAGCCAGTACGGCGTCTGCTCGCTGACCAGACCCATGCTCGCCAGCATGATCCCCAGCGCCAGCGTGTTGCCGGTGAGCACGATGCGATAGCCGAGGCGTTCGATCAGCGGCCGCGCGACCCACTTGGCGATCATCGCCGCAGCCGCCAGCGGCAACATGCTCATCCCGGCTTGCGACGGCGAGTAACCCAACGCGACTTGCAGCAGTAGCGGTACCAGAAACGGCAGGGCGCCGCTGCCCAGTCGCGCGAACAGGTTGCCGAGGATGCCGACGGCGAAGGTGCGGGTCTTGAACAATGACGGCGCGAACAACGGGTTTTCGATGTGCCCGGCGCGCAGCCAGTACGCCGCCAGACAGGCCATGCCGGCGAACAGCAGCAACATCACCCGCAGGTGCGGCAGGTGCAGTTCGCCAAGGCCTTCCATGGCGATGGTGATGAGGATCATCGCCGCGCCGAACAGCAGAAAACCGAGGCTGTCGAAGCGCGTGCGCTCCGTGCCGCGCAGATCGGGAATGAACTTCCACACCGCATAACAGCCGATCACCCCGACCGGCAGATTGATCAGGAAGATCCAGTGCCACGTCACGTATTCCACCATCCAGCCGCCCATGGTCGGGCCGATCAGCGGGCCGAGCAGGCCGGGAATGGTGATGAAACCCATGATCCGCACCAGTTCCGAGCGCGGGTAGGCACGCAGCACCACCAGCCGCCCGACCGGCAACATCAGCGCACCGCCGAGGCCCTGAATCACCCGTGCACCGATGAGCATGCTCAGGCTGCTGGATAACGCGCACAGCAACGAGCCGAAACTGAACAGCAGAATCGCGCCGAAGAAGATTTTCTTGGTGCCGAAGCGGTCGGCGATCCAGCCTGAGGCCGGGATCAGCAGGGCCACGGTGAGCATGTAGGCGATGATCACACCCTGCATGCGCAACGGGTCTTCGGCCAGATCGCTGGCCATGGCCGGCAGCGCGGTGTTGAGGATGGTCCCGTCGAGGGACTGCATGAAGAACGCAATGGCGACGACCCACGGCAACCAGCGGGCGGTGATGGCGTCGAGAGGCGGGCGGTTGGGCATGGAACCTCTTGTGGTCTGTTGGATGATCGTTCCCACGCTCTGCGTGGGAATGACT
>NZ_WBRZ01000410.1:0-3275 GCF_008923895.1 Pseudomonas sp. GXM4 | reverse complement strand
CCGGATCGAACCCGCGAATCAAGGTGCCGTTCACATCAATCAGCGGAATCCCGCGTCCACCCAATGCCTCATACGCCTTGCGCGCATCGGCATCCTTCTCGATGTCGAACTCCTTGAACGGTATGCCCTTGCTGTCGAGAAAGCGTTTGGTCTGTTTGCAGTAGCCGCACCAGTCGGTGGCATAGAGCACGACATTGGCCTGCGCCCGCGTCTGCTGCGAGACCATCTGCGAGGGATTGAACACTCGCTCGATCTTGCCCCAGTTCTGATAAACCACGACCACCAGCAGCACCAGGGCGACTTTTTTCAGCACGTTGCCGAGCATCAGTTACGCCGCTTCAGCTGGTCGGTCAGCGAAGTCGGCAGGCCTTTGATGATCAGGGTGCCGTTCTCTTCGTCGTACTCGATCTTCGAACCCAGCAGGTGCGCTTCGAAGCTGATCGACAGGCCTTCGGCGCGGCCGGTGAAACGACGGAATTGATTGAGGGTGCGCTTGTCTGCCGGGATCTCTGGCGAGAGGCCGTAGTCCTTGTTGCGGATGTGGTCGTAGAAGGCCTTCGGACGTTCTTCGTCGATCAGCTCCGACAGCTCCTCAAGGCCCATCGGTTCGCCGAGCTTGGCCTGGCTGCTGGCATAGTCGACCAGAGTCTTGGTTTTCTCGCGGGCCGAGTCTTCCGGCAGGTCTTCGCTCTCGACAAAGTCACTGAAGGCCTTGAGCAGTGTGCGCGTCTCGCCGGGGCCGTCGACGCCTTCCTGGCAGCCGATGAAGTCGCGGAAGTATTCCGAGACCTTCTTGCCATTCTTGCCCTTGATGAACGAAATGTACTGCTTGGACTGCTTGTTGTTCTGCCACTCGGAAACGTTGATCCGCGCGGCCAGATGCAATTGGCCAAGGTCGAGATGGCGCGAAGGCGTTACGTCGAGCTCGTCGGTCACCGCCACGCCTTCGCTGTGGTGCAGCAGGGCGATCGCCAGGTAGTCAGTCATGCCTTGCTGATAGTGGGCGAACAGCACGTGGCCACCCACCGACAGGTTGGATTCTTCCATCAGCTTCTGCAGATGCTCGACCGCCACTTTACTGAATGCGGTGAAGTCACGGCCGCCGTCCATGTACTCCTTCAGCCAGCCGCTGAAGGGGAACGCGCCGGATTCCGGATGGAACAGGCCCCAGGCTTTGCCCTGTTTGGCGTTGTAGCTTTCGTTGAGGTCGGCGAGCATGTTTTCGATGGCGGCGGACTCGGCCAGTTCAGAGTCACGGGCGTGCAGAACTGCGGGCGTGCCGTCGGGTTTTTTGTCGATCAGGTGGACGATGCAATGACGGATCGGCATGGGCTTCTCGGCTGTTGGAAGGGAGGAGGGCAGGCTCCCCCGAAAAAGCGCTCAGTGTACCGCAACCACTGGTTTTGGCGCGGGTTGCAGGGCAAAACCGGGGCGCGCGCCCGGCCTTAAGCGGTTTTTTACCGATTTAGCGCAATAAAGCTGACCAAATGGGTAGCTAGAGGCGGATATTTCCTTGTCGCTGTGCTAGTTTTGCCCGGTCTTACGCGAAGTCACTGCGTTAAGCGTGCATTCAGCATTTGTCAGGTCGAACCAAACCCTGATTTCGGCATCTATAACCCGACTCGTCGTGGTTATCGCCGAGGGTGCCAGATCCAGAAGATCGGGCTCGATGGCTGACACTGCACTCTGCAATCCATATGAATTTGATAGGGAAGGAACACTACATGGCTCTTACTAAAGACCAACTGATCGCCGACATCGCTGAAGCTATCGACGCGCCGAAAACCACCGCGCGTAACGCTCTGGACCAACTGGGCCAAATCGTTGCCGATCAGCTGGAAAACGGCGGCGAAATCACCTTGCCAGGTATCGGCAAGCTGAAAGTGACCGAGCGTCCTGCCCGCACCGGCCGTAACCCTTCGACTGGCGCTGCCATCGAAATCCCTGCAAAGAAAGTGATCAAGCTGGTTGTGGCCAAAGGCCTGACCGACGCTGTGAACAAGTAAGACGCAGCGATAAAAAAAACCGTGCTTCGGAGTGATCCGGGGCACGGTTTTTTTGTGTCTGCGATTTGACGATTGACTCATGAATGCCATAAACCATTGTGGGAGCGAGCTTGCTCGCGAAAGCAGTGTGTCAGTCAACTTCAATGTCACTGATATACCGCATTCGCGAGCAAGCTCGCTCCCACAGCGATCTGCTGTGTCTTAGCGCACCCAGCGCTCGCGCCGCCAGATCTGCTGCTCGGACTTGGTCTGAAAGGTCCAGGCGACAAAGCGGCTCTGCTTCTGCCCCTGCGACATCTCCACGACCTGGCTCTCCAGCACGCCAGCCTTCTTCAGTGCCGTCTCGATGGCCGGCAGGTTCGAGGCCTTCGACACCAGGGTGCTGAACCACAACACCTTGTGCTGGAAGTTCGCGCTCTCGGCAATCAACTGCGTCACGAAGCGCGCTTCACCGCCTTCACACCACAGCTCCGCCGATTGCCCGCCGAAGTTCAGCACCGGCAGTTTGCGTTTCGGGTCGGCCTTGCCCAAGGCGCGCCATTTGCGCTCGCTGCCCTTGGTCGCTTCTTCCATCGAAGCGTGGAACGGCGGATTGCACATGGTCAGGTCAAAACGCTCGCCCGGCTCCAGCAAGCCGATGAGGATGTGCTTGCGGTTTTCCTGCTGGCGCAGCTGGATCACTTTGCTCAGATCATTGGATTGCACGATGGCTCGCGCCGCCGCCACGGCTGTCGGGTCGATCTCCGAGCCGAGGAAGTGCCAGCGGTATTCGCTGTTGCCAATCAGCGGATACACGCAGTTGGCGCCCATGCCGATGTCCAGCACATTGACGATCGCGCCGCGCGGCACCTTGCCGTCGTTCATGCTCGCCAGCAGGTCGGCGAGAAAGTGCACATAGTCGGCACGCCCCGGAACCGGAGGGCAGAGGTAGTCGGCCGGGATGTCCCAATGCTGAATGCCATAGAACGCCTTGAGCAGCGCCCGATTGAACACCCGTACCGCGTCGGGGCTGGCGAAGTCGATGCTTTCCTTGCCGTACGGGTTGGTGATCACGTACTTGGCCAGTTCCGGCGTGGTCTTGATCAGTGCCGGAAAGTCGTAACGACCCTGATGGCGATTGCGCGGATGCAGGCTGGCCTTCTCGCGCGGCTCGATGGCTTTGCTCGGGGACGCGGCGTCAGGCTTCTTGCGCGCAGGTTTGGGGGTGCGGGGGGCGGTCATGGGCGTGGTCGATTCGGGTATGGCTGAAAGTGGCGGGCATTGTCCCAC
>NZ_WBRZ01000041.1:0-27834 GCF_008923895.1 Pseudomonas sp. GXM4 | reverse complement strand
CGAAGGCTGCGATCTTTTAGCGGCTGAGATACATCCGCGTCGTCAGCAGATAAACCGGCAACCCCGAGACCACAATCAACAACGCCGCATAAGGCGCCGCCGCCGCAAACTCGACATTCGCCGTGTGCGCCCAGACTTCGGTCGCCAATGTATTGAGTCCGGTTGGGCTGAGCAGCAACGTTGCCGTCAGTTCCTTCATCGCATCAAGAAACACCAGCGCAAACGCCGCGCCCAGTGCCGGGAAAATGATCGGCAAGGTCACCCGGCAAAACGCGGTGAACGACGATGCGCCTAATGTCCGCGCCGCTTCTTCCAGCTGCGGTGCAGCCTTGTTCAGCGCAGTACGGATCGGCGCCTGCGCCAATGGCAGGAACAGCAGCGCATAGGCGATCAGCAGCAAGCCCGACGTCTGATACAGCACTGGCACGTAATGCAGGGCGAAATACACCAGCGTCAACGCAATCACCAGCCCCGGCAGCGCGTGCAACAGATAAGGCAGGCGTTCGGCCCAGATTGCCAATCGGCCTTTATAGCGCACCACCAGCAACCCGACCGGCACCGCCAGCACCAGACACAGCGCGGCACCGCCCAATGACAATGCCAGCGATGACAGCAGCGCCTCGGTGATCGCCGCTACCGGGAACGCCGCCGATGAGCCGACCGCCAGCCAATACGCCAACATCCCCAACGGAATGCCGCTGCCGATAATCGCCAGCAACAGGCAATACAACTGACCAAGCGCCGCCCACGCTCCAAGCTTTACCTGTTCAGCCTGCCGCGCCGCGCCTTGGCCGGTGCGCACATGCCGGCCCTTGCCACGCACGCGCAGCTCCAGCCACAACAGCAGCAGACACAGCGCCAGCAACACCGCCGAAAGCATCGCAGCATTGGCATTGCTGAATTCCAGTTCGAATTGCTGGTAGATCGCCGTGGTGAAGGTTTGCAGGCCGATGATCGACAGCGCGCCGAATTCCACCAGCATGTGCAGGGCAATCAGCAGCGAACCGGCCAGCAGCGATGGCCACAGCAGCGGCAGGGTGACTCGGAAAAACACGCCCCAGCGATTCTGTCCCAACGTGCGGGCGGATTCTTCGAGGGAGGGATCGAGATTGCGCAGGGTCGCCGCAACTGGCAGGAAGATCAGCGGATACTTCGACAGGCTCATCACCAGAATCGCCCCGCCGAGGCCTTCGAATTGCGCGCTGAGCGAGACCCAGGTGAAGCTGCTGACAAACGCCGGCACCGCAAACGGCAGGCACAGGATCACGCCCCACAGGCGCCGCCCCGGCAGATTGCTGCGCTCCAGCAGCCACGCCAGCGACAGACCTATCACGGCGCAGGTAACCGTCACGCCGACCATCAGTGCCAAGGTGTTGCGCAACAGGCCGAACACATACGGGCGCCACAGCAAATGCAGCGCCTCGGCCCAGCCGGCCTGCCAGGCTTTCAGTCCGACATAGGCCAGTGGCAGCAGGCTCATGACCACCAGTAGCAATACCGGCAGCACCAGCCAGATTGACGGTCTTTTGCGTCGTGGCACGTAACCCCCGCGCGCGGCGGGGGCCGATAACGATGCTGCCATCAGTTCAGGCCAACTTCGCGTTCCAGCTCCAGCGCTTCTTCAGCATTGCCCAGGTCCGCCGGAGTGACGTTCGGCGCTTCCAGTTCGCTGAACGGCTTGAGGCCGCGATCCGATTCCATGCCTTTGTGCAGCGGGTATTCGGCGGTGGTCTGAGTGATCACGCGCTGACCTTCTTCGCTGGCCATGAAGGCGAGGAATTGCTGGGCTTCTTTTGGATGTTTGCTGGATTTCAGCACGGCAGCGCTGGACACGGTGATCAAGCCGCCAGCGTCGCCGCCGGTGAAATAATGCAGCTTGGAGTCGAGCTTGCCTTTCTCGCGTTGCAGGGCGAACCAGTAGTAGTTGTTCACCAGGACGGTAGCGACTTCGCCGTTTTCCACCGCTTTAAGCGCGACCATGTTGTTGCTGTAGGTCTTGCCGAACGCGCGCAGGCCGGTCAGCCATTCTTCGGCAGCGTCACGACCGTGCAGTTTGATGATTGCTACGGCCTGTTCCTGGAAGGCGCCACTGGTCGGCACGAAGCCGACCTTGCCTTGCCACTGCGGCTCGGAGAATTCCATCACCGATTTCGGCAGGTCTTTTTCATCGATCAGTTTCGGATTGAACGCGACCACGCGCACGCGCGCGGTAACGCCGATCCAGGTACCGTTGGCGGCGACGTATTTTTCCGGCAAAACCGCTAGGGTGGCGTCATCGGCCTTGGCCAGCAGACCCTGTTCGCCGAGGTTGTTCAGCGGCGGCGACTCTTCGGTGTAGATCACATCGGCGGGCGAGCGGTCGCCTTCTTCGATGATCTGGCTGGCGAGCTGGTTGCTGCTGCCTTTGCGCACGTTGACGTGGATGCCGGTCTTGGCTTCAAAAGCCTTGGCAATTGCGTCGCCGACTTCCTTGTGCTGGCCGTTGTAGAGAGTCAGGGAAACCGCATCGGCAGCCTGGGTGAGGGGAGTGGCGAGTGCCAGGCCGAGGAGGGTGAAGGTCAGGCCTCGGCGCAGGGTATTTCGAAACGTCATTCGCAGGGTTCCTCACTGTCGCATTGCAAAAACTTGCAACAATGATAAACGATATTGTTTCTCAAGTGCGCCTTATGGGGCGGCTGGTGATTGTGTAGGAGCTGCCGAAGGCTGCGATCTTTTTGATCTTGCTGTTAAACGGTAGGGGGTCAAAAGCAAGATCAAAAGATCGCAGCCTCGTTGCACTCGTCAGCTCCTACAAGACCTGCGGAAATTCAGGAAAGCAGAAACGCAAAAACCCGCTTTCGCGGGTTTTTGTGAAATCCAAGGCCTGAACCTTGAATTTGAATTGGTGCCCAGAAGAAGACTCGAACTTCCACGACCGTAAGGTCACCAGCACCTGAAGCTGGCGTGTCTACCAATTTCACCATCTGGGCAATCATCGCAAGCGTTGCCGCTGTTGATGTGGCGCACTATACGGAGGCCTTTTTGATCTGTAAACCCCTGATTTGGTTTTAATAAATCAGTGTGAGCAAAAGCTTTCCCGCAAATGCAAAAAACCCGCTTTCGCGGGTTTTGTGTGAGTGTTGAAACTGATCTAGTCTCAAACTCGAAATTGGTGCCCAGGAGAAGACTCGAACTTCCACGACCGTAAGGTCACCAGCACCTGAAGCTGGCGTGTCTACCAATTTCACCACCTGGGCATCATCGAAAGCGCTTGTGCGTCGTCGATGGCGCGCACTATACGGAGCGTCTTTTTAACTGTAAACCCCTGCCGCAGAAAAAACTGATTTTTTTTACCAGCGGCGTTCAAAACGGTGTCCGAGCGTCGATACAAGGCCTTGCACAGCCTTATAGCAGCGGAAATTTCCCGTTTCCCGGCGCCTATGCCAAACTAACCCGTATATAGACAAGGTGAAAACTCTCTAATGGCCGATTGGCAGTCCCTCGATCCCGAGGCCGCTCGTGAAGCGGAAAAATACGAAAACCCTATTCCCAGCCGCGAACTGATCCTGGCGCACCTCGCCGATCGGGGTTCGCCTGCTGCCCGCGAGCAACTGGTCGAAGAGTTTGGTCTGACCACAGAAGACCAGATCGAGGCCCTGCGCCGCCGCTTGCGCGCTATGGAGCGCGACGCTCAACTGATCTACACCCGCCGTGGCACTTACGCGCCGGTAGACAAGCTCGACCTGATCCTCGGCCGCATCAGTGGTCACCGTGACGGTTTCGGTTTCCTCGTGCCGGACGACGGCAGCGACGATCTGTTCATGAGCCCGGCGCAAATGCGTCTGGTGTTCGATGGTGACCGTGCGCTGGCCCGGGTTTCCGGTCTCGACCGTCGTGGTCGCCGTGAAGGTGTGATCGTCGAGGTGGTGTCCCGCGCTCACGAAACCATCGTCGGTCGCTACTTCGAAGAAGGCGGCATCGGTTTCGTCGTTGCCGACAATCCGAAGATCCAGCAGGAAGTGCTGGTGACGCCGGGCCGCAACGCCAATGCGCAGATCGGTCAGTTCGTCGAAGTGAAAATCACCCACTGGCCAACGCCGCGCTTCCAGCCGCAAGGCGATGTGGTCGAAGTGGTCGGCAACTACATGGCGCCGGGCATGGAAATCGATGTTGCCCTGCGCACTTACGACATTCCGCACGTCTGGCCTGAAGCGGTTGTGAAAGAAGCTGCCAAGCTCAAGCCGGAAGTTGAAGAAAAAGACAAAGAGAAGCGCATCGACTTGCGCCATCTGCCGTTCGTCACCATCGACGGCGAAGACGCCCGCGACTTCGATGACGCGGTCTACTGCGAAGCCAAACCGGGCAAACTGCGCCTGTTCTCCGGTGGCTGGAAGTTGTACGTGGCGATTGCCGACGTTTCCAGCTACGTGAAGATCGGCTCGGCGCTGGACAACGAAGCTCAGGTTCGCGGCAACTCGGTGTACTTCCCCGAGCGCGTGATTCCCATGCTGCCCGAGCAACTGTCCAACGGCCTGTGCTCGCTGAACCCGCAAGTCGATCGTCTGGCCATGGTTTGCGAGATGACCATCTCCAAGTCTGGCGAAATGACCGACTACTGCTTCTATGAGGCGGTGATCCATTCCCACGCTCGTCTGACCTATAACAAGGTCAGCGCGATGCTGGAAACGCCGAAGGCGACCGAAGCGCGCAAACTGCGCGGTGAGTACACCGACGTCGTGCCGCACCTCAAACAGCTCTACGCGTTGTACAAGGTGTTGCTGGCCGCCCGTCACGTACGTGGCGCGATCGATTTCGAAACCCAGGAAACCCGGATCATCTTCGGCTCCGAGCGCAAGATTGCCGAAATCCGTCCGACCGTGCGTAATGATGCGCACAAGCTGATCGAGGAGTGCATGCTGGCCGCCAACGTGGCCACTGCCGAATTCCTCAAGAAGCACGAAATTCCTGCGCTGTATCGTGTTCACGCTGGTCCGCCGCCAGAGCGTCTGGAAAAACTGCGCGCGTTCCTCGGTGAGCTCGGCCTGTCCCTGCACAAAGGCAAGGACGGTCCGTCGCCGAAGGATTATCAGGCCCTGCTGGCGAGCATCAAGGATCGTCCGGATTTCCACCTGATCCAGACCGTCATGCTGCGTTCGTTGAGTCAAGCGGTGTACAGCGCTGAAAACGATGGCCACTTCGGCCTGAATTACGAAGCCTATACCCACTTCACCTCGCCGATCCGTCGTTATCCGGACCTGCTCACGCACCGCGCGATCCGCAGCGTGATCCATTCGAAACAGGACACCCCGCACGTTCGTCGTGCCGGGGCGATGACCATTCCGAAAGCGCGCATCTATCCGTACGACGAAGCGGCACTGGAGCAGCTCGGCGAGCAGTGCTCGATGAGCGAGCGCCGTGCCGACGAAGCGACCCGCGACGTGGTGAACTGGCTCAAGTGCGAGTTCATGAAGGATCGCGTCGGCGAGTCGTTCCCGGGCGTGATCACTGCAGTGACCGGTTTTGGTCTGTTCGTCGAGCTGACCGATATCTACGTCGAAGGCCTGGTGCATGTCACCGCGCTGCCAGGCGATTACTACCACTTCGATCCTGTGCATCACCGCTTGGCGGGCGAGCGCACCGGTCGCAGTTTCCGTCTTGGCGACACCGTTGAAGTACGCGTCATGCGCGTCGACCTAGACGAGCGCAAGATCGACTTCGAGATGGCCGAGAAAACCATCAGCGCGCCGATTGGTCGCAAGAAACGTGGCACCGAAACCGCTGCGCCTGCTGCCAGGGCTGCGGAGGAAAAGGCTCCAGCGAAAACCGCCAGCCGTCGTCCGGCCAAGGAAAAGGTCTCCGAAGCCTATCGCCCGAGCGACGCCGTGGCGAAAAACGCCGAGCTGCGCAAAAGCCGTGAATTGAAGAAGGCCTTGCTGGCCGATGCGAAAAACGGTGGTAAAGCGGCGTCCGGGGGAAAGACCGGACGGTCGGCGCCTGACAGGGCGACCGACGGCAAGCCAGCCAAGCCGAGCAAACACCGTAAGGGCCCGCCAAAAGCGGGTTCCGCTCCAGCCAAAAGTGGCGGGGCGCGTAAACCGAAGGCGAAGTCATGAGTCAGTTGGAAAAAATCTACGGCGTTCACGCGGTAGAAGCGTTGCTGCGTCACCACCCCAAGCGCGTCAAGCAGATCTGGCTGGCGGAAAGCCGCAACGATCCGCGCGTGCAGACGCTGGTCGAGCTGGCCAACGAAAACCGTGTTCAGGTCGGCCAGGCCGAGCGTCGCGAAATGGACGCCTGGGTTGAAGGCGTGCATCAGGGCGTTGTCGCTGAAGTCAGCCCGAGTCAGGTGTGGGGCGAGGCCATGCTCGACGAGTTGCTCGATCGCACCGAAGGCGCGCCGCTGTTGCTGGTGCTCGACGGTGTGACCGATCCGCACAACCTCGGCGCCTGCCTGCGCTCGGCCGATGCGGCCGGTGCGCTGGCGGTGATCGTGCCGAAGGACAAGTCGGCCACGCTGACTCCGGTGGTGCGTAAAGTTGCCTGCGGCGCCGCGGAAGTGATTCCGCTGGTGGCTGTGACCAACCTGGCGCGCACTCTGGAAAAACTCCAGCAGCGCGGTTTGTGGGTAGTCGGCACCGCAGGTGAAGCCGAGGTCAGCATTTATGACCAGGACCTCACCGGCCCGACCATCCTGATCATGGGCGCCGAAGGCAAAGGCATGCGCCGCCTGACCCGCGAGCATTGCGACTATCTGGTGAATCTGCCGATGGCCGGCAGCGTCAGCAGCCTCAACGTGTCGGTCGCCACCGGCGTGTGCCTTTTCGAAGCCCAGCGCCAGCGCGGTGCGAAGGCCAAGGCTGCCGCAAAAAAATAAGCTCCACGCAATCAACTGTGGGAGCGAGCCTGCTCGCGAAGAGGAGTGTCAGTCGACGTCATTGTTGCCTGACAGGCCGCATTCGCGAGCAGGCTCGCTCCCACATTCGGTTACGGTGTCTGGAAGATCGGTGGTTGTTCAAATAATCACCAATTGCCTTGCGCCCCCGCAGTCCCTTCTCTACAATTGCGCCCCTTGCTGTGACGGCAGGCACGCATGTGCCCCGCGCCAGCAAGTCCATAAGTGTCATTCACTCCTTGTCTGACCGTTTTTGAGCGGCAGGCTACAACCCGTAAGGAGCATTCATGCGTCATTACGAAATCATCTTTCTGGTCCACCCGGATCAGAGCGAGCAAGTCGGCGGCATGGTTGAGCGTTACACCAAGCTGATCGAAGAAGACGGCGGCAAAATCCACCGTCTGGAAGACTGGGGCCGTCGTCAACTGGCCTACGCAATCAACAATGTTCACAAGGCTCACTACGTGATGCTGAACGTTGAGTGCACTGGCAAGGCCCTGGCCGAGCTGGAAGACAACTTCCGCTACAACGATGCAGTGATCCGTAACCTGGTCATCCGTCGCGACGAAGCCGTTACCGGCCAGTCCGAGATGCTCAAGGCTGAAGAAAACCGCAGTGAGCGCCGTGAGCGTCGCGACCGTCCTGAGCACGAAGGCGCCGAAGGCACCGACAGTGATGACAGCGACAACAGCGATAACGCTGACGAGTAATCCACGGACCTTATTAAGGAGCCTATCAAATGGCACGTTTCTTCCGTCGTCGTAAATTCTGCCGCTTCACCGCTGAAGACGTGAAAGAGATCGACTACAAAGATCTCAACACTCTGAAAGCTTACGTATCCGAGACCGGCAAAATCGTTCCAAGCCGCATCACCGGTACCAAAGCTCGTTATCAGCGTCAGCTGGCCACCGCTATCAAGCGCGCCCGCTTCCTGGCCCTGCTGGCCTACACCGACAGCCACGGCCGCTGAGACCGGGCAGTCGACAAGTAGCAAAGGATTGAATGCATGCGCGCCTTAGCTGAGTTCATCATGCGAGGCCGAATGCAGGCCACTCTCGTGGTGGCCGGATGTGCAACATTGCCGTTGTTGTATTGGTTGGGTGCTGCCGCCGGGAGCCTTGTGCTGCTGCGGCGCGGATTGACGGACGCCCTTGGCGTTCTGTCGCTGGGACTGCTGCCAGCCTTGATCTGGTGGCTGTATGCCGATGACCCACGGGCACTTCTGGTGCTGCTGGGGTCTTCGGGGCTTGCGTTGGTTTTGCGCGCAAGCGAATCCTGGGTCCGCACGCTGCTGGTCAGCGTAGTGATCGGAGTGGTGTTTTCAGTGGTGCTCGGGGTCGCGTTTGCGGCCCAGATCGAGATGCTCGCGCAGGCCCTTATAAAGGTCATGCCGGCACTTCTCGGTGAGACCTACAAGCAATTGTCGGTCGATGAGCAAGCGCGTTTCGCGTCCCTGATTGCACCGGTCCTGACCGGACTGATTGCGGCCTTGTTGCAGATCGTCAGCGTGCTGAGCCTGATTGTCGGGCGGCATTGGCAGGCGTTGTTGTACAACCCGGGTGGTTTCGGTCGCGAGTTTCGCGCCATCCGCATCCCGCTGGGGCCGGCGATGTTACTGCTGGCGTTGATGCTTCTGGGCCCGAATCTCGGTGCACAGATGGCCATGTTGACGCCGTTGTGCAGTGTACCGCTGGTGTTCGCCGGGCTGGCCCTGATTCACGGGCTGGTCGGGCAGAAGCGACTGGCCGGTTTCTGGCTGGTGGGGTTGTACGTCACGCTGCTGTTGTTCATGCAGCTGATCTATCCGTTGCTCGTGGTTCTGGCCATTGTCGACAGCCTGATTGATTTTCGCGGTCGTCACGTGTCGAAAGACACCGACAGCGCGAACGGTGAAGGTTAAAAGTTAGAGGATTTTCACATGCAACTGATCCTTCTGGAAAAAATCGCCAACCTGGGCAACCTGGGCGACAAAGTAAACGTTAAGGCCGGTTACGGCCGTAACTACCTGCTGCCTTTCGGCAAGGCTACCGCTGCGACCGCTGCCAACCTGGCTGCGTTCGAAGAGCGTCGCGCCGAGCTGGAAAAAGCCGCCGCAGACCGTAAGGCATCGGCTGAAAGCCGTGCTGCCCAACTGGCCGAACTGGAAGTGACCATCACTGCCACCGCTGGCGACGAAGGCAAGCTGTTCGGTTCGATCGGTACTCACGACATCGCTGACGCACTGACCGCCTCCGGCGTTGAAGTGCAGAAGAGCGAAGTTCGTCTGCCGAACGGCACCATCCGCAACGTGGGTGAATTCGACGTGGCCGTGCACCTGCACGCCGAAGTTGAAGCCACCGTACGCGTTGTCGTGGTAGCAGCTTAAGCAACACGGATCGGCTGGCGGCTTGTCCGTCAGGCGGTTAACATCGGGCACGATCCTGTTTACAGGTCGTGCCCTTTGTCTTTCTGAATTCCCTGCTTTTCACTAATACTCAAGTGGCCATGAACGATATCTCCGCTCCCGAGCAATACGATCTGCAAACCGCTGCCCTAAAGGTGCCGCCGCATTCCATCGAGGCTGAACAGGCTGTACTCGGTGGTCTGATGCTGGACAACAACGCCTGGGAACGCGTGCTTGATCAAGTCTCCGACGGCGATTTCTATCGACATGACCACCGCCTGATCTTCCGCGCGATCGCCAAACTGGCCGATCAGAACTCGCCGATCGACGTCGTGACCCTTGCCGAACAACTCGACAAGGAAGGCCAGACGTCGCAAGTCGGCGGCCTCGGCTATCTTGGCGAACTGGCAAAAAACACCCCGTCCGTCGCCAACATCAAGGCCTATGCGCAGATCGTCCGCCAGCGTGCGACGTTGCGCCAACTGATCGGTATCAGCACCGAGATTGCCGACAGCGCCTTCAACCCGGAAGGTCGCACCGCTGAAGAAATCCTCGACGAAGCCGAACGGCAGATCTTCCAGATCGCCGAAGCGCGGCCCAAGACCGGCGGCCCGGTCGGCGTCAATGAGCTGCTGACCAAGGCCATCGACCGCATCGACACGTTGTTCAACACGGCCGACGCGATCACCGGGCTGTCCACCGGCTACACCGACCTCGATGAGAAGACCAGCGGCTTGCAGCCGTCCGACCTGATCATCGTCGCCGGCCGTCCGTCGATGGGTAAAACCACCTTCGCGATGAACCTGGTGGAAAACGCCGTGTTGCGCAGCGAGAAGGCTGTCCTGGTTTACTCGCTCGAGATGCCAGGCGAATCGCTGATCATGCGTATGCTGTCTTCGCTCGGCCGAATCGACCAGACCAAAGTGCGTTCCGGCCAACTCGAAGACGACGACTGGCCGCGCCTGACGTCGGCGGTCAACCTGCTCAACGACCGCAAACTGTTCATCGATGACACCGCCGGCATCAGTCCTTCGGAAATGCGCGCGCGCACTCGTCGTCTGGTGCGTGAGCACGGCGATGTCGGCCTGATCATGATCGACTACCTGCAACTGATGCAGATTCCCGGGTCCAGCGGTGACAACCGCACCAACGAGATTTCCGAGATCTCGCGATCCCTGAAAGCCCTGGCCAAGGAATTCAACTGTCCGGTAGTGGCGCTGTCGCAGCTCAACCGTTCCCTCGAACAGCGCCCGAACAAACGCCCGGTGAACTCCGACTTGCGGGAATCCGGAGCGATCGAGCAGGACGCCGACGTAATCATGTTCGTTTACCGAGACGAGGTGTATCACCCGGAAACCGAGCACAAGGGCATCGCCGAAATCATCATCGGCAAGCAGCGTAACGGCCCGATCGGTTTCATTCGGCTGGCGTTCATCGGTAAATACACGCGCTTCGAAAACCTCGCACCGGGCAGTTACAACTTCGACGACGACGAATGACAGTAGGCCGGATCATCCGGCTGCTGTCGTGGCCTGCTTCAATCGGCCGAAACTGCCGTCTCGCTGCTGGCAGGTTTTTCAACTGCCTCACCGGAGCGAATTTCCTCGCGCGTCAGTGACTGGATCAGCGTCGCTTCGCTAATGGCCAACTGTGCAGTGACGTCATTGGTTTGCGCGTCGTATTCGGCCTGGGTCAGTACTTTTTTCGCGAATTGCTCGTCCAGTGCCGCCTGTCTCTGTTGATAAGGCTGACGTGCGGCGTCGAACCGGGACGGATATTTGTGCGTGATGAAGTCCTGCCAGAATTCCATCGACACCAGAGCCTGAAACTCTTCGGGGGAGCCGTTCAAGGCGATGACTTTACGGTAGGCGACTTCCAGCATGGGCGGTGTGACGCCGGCCATGCCGATAAAGGACAGCGTCTGCGGCTGAAACGGCAACTGCAGCCGATCCTTGAGGCCAAAGCGGTAGGCCATGGTCATTTCATGCGGGTCGCTCAGGCGCAGGCGCTGGGTATTGCGCTCACGCGCTGGAGCCTGTGGATCGTTGGCGATTGTCCTGCTCGCAGCGATATCTGCTGCGGCCAGTTCATCGACCTGCCTTAGCCTGAACAGACTTCTGGACAGGTCCACCAGGCGAGTGCCATCCCCGTCTTGCCTTGCCTGCACTCTGGCCGTATGCGTCATGGTCAGCACTTGCAGGTCAGTAAACGTGGCGGCGGCAAGGTCAGTGCAGCCGGCTTCGCAGGCGCGATCGAAAACATCTCTGCGCAGAGCGCGTGATTGCACGTTGTTCTCGCTGATGGCATCGACCACGTCCCAGACCTGCCGACGGAAATCGGCGTGGTGGCCGAGTCGGGAAATGATATTGAAAAATCCATCCGAGCCGTCCTGTGCTTTCAGTCTGTCCAGCTGCGCGGTGCGTTTCGTCGCCTCGGTTGCCGTCATACCGATGGTCAACTGCGGATAGGCCGACGCAGCGTTCATTAGCGCCGGCTGCGGGCGGGCTGCCGGGGCAGAAGTGGTCAGCAGGTTCAGAGGATTGTAAAGCGATGTTGCGGAGTGGCGCAGCCGCTCACTGTAGCCGGCCAAGCGTTCTCGGGTGTATTCGTTCAGGGGGTTATCGCTTATCTGAGTGCCGCTGTTGACCTGAATCGAATGCCTCAGGCGATCCGCTGCCGGTGCGACGACAAAGCTGGGCAGGTTCGTGATCCGGTTGTTGTTCAGAAGTATCCTGCCCAACAGGGGCTGATCGAACAGTCCGGCTGGCCAGCTTCCGATGCCGGTGTTCGACATGTCGACTTCGCGGATATCAGTGATCGCGCTGAAATCCGGGCTCACGTTCAAGTGCGGGTTGTCGTGGATCCACAAGGCCCTCAAGGTCGTTCTACCGGCCAGTATCTGCGCGGTCTCGGCGGTCAGTTCGAGTTGATTCCCCTGCAGGAACAGACGGGTCATCCCGTGCATTTCGCCGATGGCAGGCGGGAGATCCCTGAGACGATTGTTGGCCATGTTCAGCCAGCGCAGATGGCGGAAGCGGGTCAGAAAACCTTCCGGGGATTCGGTGAGATTCATGTTGTTGAGTTTGAGCGAGCCGACATGGCTGAAATCGGTGTTCAGATCCGGCAGGGTCGGCAACGTGAGGCCGCTCAAATCCAGCTCCAGACCTATCGGCGTGCCGTCGAAGGCGTGTTTCTGCGGCGTTTCACGTCGCCAGCAACTGATGATCCGATCCCGTGCCTCGATGCGCTCATTGCGGGTTTGGGTGTTGATCTGCAACTGATTGACGCGGATATAGCGCAGAGGATTGCTGCCTCCCGAAAACACCCAGTTATCCAGCTGGTTTTTCAACACGGCGAAATCCTGCTCGAGCTCCAACAGCCTGGTCGCGACAGTGGCCTTGTCATGGTTCCAGACAAACTCCCGGCATTCCTTGATGCCTTTGCTCGGAAACAGTTTTCGGTAGCGCTGCGCGCGCGAGTTCTCACTGTCGAATACAGCGGGGTGGGCCGGAGTCATCAACTGCGGATGCAGTTCGTTGAGTTTTCGCCAGTAGCGATCGAACTTCCTCCAGTAAGGCGAAGGGAAGTCATTGCCTTCAAGCAGCGTGTGGTTGTTGATCCGCGCGACCACGGCCAATTGATCGGCTGGCGGGTTGATGTGTGCGTCGGGAACTTCGCGCAGTTTATTGTTGCTGAGGTCGAGGCCGGTCAAGGTGATCTTGTCAGCCAGGCCGGTGGGCCACTCGCTGATGCCGGTGTTCTTCAGGTCCAGTGTCTGCAGCCCGGACATCGCACTGAAATCGGGCAGCATCTGGAGTGGGTTGTTCGACAGGTCGATGCTGACCAACTGGTGCAATGCACTCAATGCACCAGCGCTGTTCTCATCGAGTTTTATCTGGTTTGAGGTCAGATTCAGGTGGGTGAGCCGGCTCATCACGCTGATCTCTGCGGGCAATTTTTCCAGACCGCAATGGCTGATCGTCAAATTCTCCAGATTCGGCAACCGCGACAGGAACGTGTCGGCAGTGTCGGACCAGACGACGCTATCAAGAGTGAGCAACGTCAACCGACTGAAGTCGGCAGTCAGTGGCGGTAGCGGTCCTTTCAGTGGTGGCAGCGCAAGGTGCGGCGATTGCTGGAGCCAGCAGTCCTTGATGATCCGGGCAATGTGTTCTGCCCGAGCCTTTTCCCGGCCGACCACGCTGGATGTTCCCGGCTGGCTGTCGGCGACGTAGGCCAGCAGTTGCGCATCGAGCGCCTTGAACTCTGCGAAACGCTGGCTGATCGTGGCTTCTGCACTGTCCCCCAGGCCAATCAGGTATTCCCGGGCGGTTTGTGGCGTTTTGTCCGGATACATCTGCAGCAGCATGGCGACTTCAGGGATGTCGCCATCAATCCGGAATGCACCTGTGCGTGCGCTGGTGATCAGTGCCGGATATTCCGCCGTAACCCGCTGCCAGTAGACTTCCAGCCGCCGCCAATAGCCGCTGGCAAAGGGGTTGCCTTCGATCAGGGTGATGCGGTTGATGTTGGCTATGGCGAGCAATTGATCACTCGCCGGGCTGATGACTGTCTGCGGAATTTCACGCAATCGGTTATTGCGCAGATCGAGCGACTCCATCGCCAACTGATGCTGCAATCCGGTTGGCCAGTCATCCAGTTGTGCATTGCGCAGACCCACGGACTTGAGCTCAGGCATGCCGCTGAAATCCGGGGCCTTGCCCAGCGGGTTGTCCGACAGGTCGAGTTTTTCCAGTTGGCTGAGCGAAGCCAGCTCGCTGGCGGTCTGGTCGCTCAGTTCAATGTGGTTCGCTCGCAGGTCCAACTCCTTGAGGGCTGGCATCTGCGCAAGGTTCGCCGGCGGCCTGGCGAGCGCCGAGGCATTGATTTTCAGACGCTCCAGGGCAGTGAACCCCTTGAGGAAGTTTTCGCCCCCCTCCGACCAGGCGACCGCCTGCAAGTGCAGCGTGCGTACATGGCTGAAATCTGCGGACAGCGGAACAATGCCTGCGTCGCCAAGATCCAGTTGCAACGTTGTTCCTGTCTGACGTTTCCAGCAGCGCTTGATCTCTTGCGCGGCGCGCTCCACCGGGGGATTGGTCGCCCCGCCGGCCAGCTCACTGGTTTTCAACCAGGTCGCGAGCTCCAGCTTCAGGGTCTTGTATTCATTCTCGAGGCGCGTCAAAAAGCTTGGTACATCGTCACCCTGGGTGCGCAACAGCGTGCGGATTTGCTCGCTGTCCAGAGATGGATAGAGTTTTCGCAGTCGCGACTGGGGCGTTCGCAGTCGATTGACCGCGGCATTGAGCCGCTCGCGCAGCCCCGGTGAAGCAGGTTGGTCGGCACTGCCGCGCTGCATCCCGCCGGCCCCGCCGACTACGATGCCCTGCCAGCCCTGATCGGCATCGAATACGACAGGCTCTGATCTGCCCGGGCGCGTAGCGCTGTAGATGTTGTCGACGTCAGCGGCGACAGGATCTTCAGGGCGGACGATGCGCATCACCTCGGTCAGAGGCGTCGAAGCATCGTGATCGTGCAGGACCTGATAGCTGTGATTGTCGATCACTGCGTAGAGTTTGCCGTCATGGCGGTACAGCCCATCGCTGTCGCGTGAGCTATGACTGAAGTCGAACGGCGTGCGAAACGCTTGCAGGCGTGTCACCGATAAAGCGAAGGTGCTCGGCGGCGAGAACTCCAGCGCATGCCACCTGCCACTCTCCGGATCGTGCAGCATCAGCGGTCCGGAGGGCTTCGATTCGCTCGCCAGCCCGGCGCGCCAGAGGCCGCTCGGCGAATCCTTGCTCACCTGCACGAAACCGCCGTCGGCCATTTCCACGTAGTGACGACCCTTGAATGTCCTCAGGCCTTCGGTGTCGGCGTCAGGCAAGCCGGTTGCGACAGCGAGGCGGTAATGCTCGACGGGGTGGCCTGTGTTGACCATGGTTTGCAGCGCTGATGCAGCCGCATGCACTGTGACATTCGGCGCCGGGATGATCGCATCAGGATCGTTGCTGTCCATGCGCCGGTTCGCGCGGATTGGCGGGCCGCTCAACGCGGTTGGGTCAAGACTGGGGCGCGGCGTGAGGAGTGGGCGCTGCGGGATGGCAGCGGCGGATGTATCCGGTCGAAGATGAAAATTACCGGGGGGACTAACTGGGTGCGGCGTTTTGCTGCGCATGTCTTACGTTCCTTGTAGTGATTGAGCGGTCGCGTCCGCAACGGACGCTGCCGGCCGGTTCGGCGTCATGCCTGATGATGTGTCTCGGGATGGAAAGAGGTGGCGGCGAGGTCGAAAATTTTCTGCGCTGCGTGGCCATCGAGGGCGGCGCGCCAGATAGGTTTGTGTGGCCGCTGCGCCCGTTCTTCCCGGCGCTGCGAACGCACACCCATGCGGCTTTGCTCAAGGGTTTTCAGGTGCCCGCCGGAAACATTGAAGTTCAGATCGGGCGTATCCGGTTTCGCGTAATGAAAGTGCGCGTGCCAGAGGGGGTCGTAGGTGTGCGCATCCGTCAGTAGATAGACGTCGATAAAGTCTCGATTGTGTCCCTTGCCGCGTTTCAACCGGGTCTCGATTTTCTGCGCACGCACTTCGCCCTTGTCGATCAGATACAACAATCGGTCGGGGCTCAGAAAATGTATGTCCTTGTAGATCCGGACACGAATGTTTTCGCCCTCGCTGCGCAGGCGTTCACTGGTGTCCTGCAGGCGCTGGATCAGCGCATCTGTTTCGCCATCGGTCGGCTCCTGTCGCCGAAGCTGGAGTGCGATTTCATCCATTGCCCCGGCCTTGCGCTCAAGCATCTCGACAATGTTGTCCGGATGGTTTTTGCGCGACTCTTCGCGCCGGGCTTCGCGCACATGTGCGTCGGTTTGCTCAAGGTGCTGATTGGCTCTGAGAGTCAGGTCGGGCAGGTTTGTGTCCTGCGTTGCGCGGACAGGGTGCCACTCGCCAGCTCTTTGTTCATAGGTCTGCACTGGCTGTTGCGGGTCGTGCAGACTGCGTACATCGATGACTTCTTCGTTGTGTGCGGTACGTCGGGACTCGCCGACATGGATCTTGTAAATACCGTGTTTCTTTGCCTTGAAAATGCGCTTGGGTGGCGGTTGGAAGCCGGATCTGTCCTGCTCCGGAACATACTCGAAATCAATGGCCTGATCGTTGATCGGCAGCGCCGGGAGATCAGGCTGGCGTTGATATTGGAACAGGCGATGAGTCAGCGTCTCTTCGAATATTTTCAGCTCCGCGGTGATAGCCGTGCGTGACGTTGCGTGCTGCTCATCGGGTGCCAGATCAAGACGCTCGTACCAGTAGCGAAGGGCTGTGCATTCCTGGAGCAGATCACGCAATATCGCAGGGTGCGAAGTCTCCGGAATTTTACCCAGCGCTCCATACACGAAAGTTACCTGACCAAATCTGGTCGCCAGTTCGGAGGCCTGAGGGTAGTTTCCGCCTGATTGATGGTCGTCCAGCATCAGGCTTTTGGCCAATACCCACGAAGCCACGACGTCGTGAGTGTCCATTGGTGTCAGAGCGTATGCACTGAATTCGTCCGGCGCGACCCGCCATGTGTTCACCAGATTGTCGGCAATGTGCTGGCGCTCTCGCATATGGCCGAGAATTTTCCCCAGGACGTTGACTGTTCGCGGGAGCCTGTCGATGTCGATCAATGGACCTCCCAGCGCATGGCGGGTCAAGCCGCATTCGACCAATTGATCGTAAAAGCTCATTTGGATCTTGTGCATCGCAATCATTTTTTTGTCGTAGTCTTCCTTCTTCATGAAGTGCCGTACCGCGGGTTTTTGCTGCTTATGGAATTTTATTGCTTTTGCAAGGGACCTCAGCGCCTGGTGGCTGTGTAATTCACGATCAAGCAGCGCCATCGTTTCGCGCTTGACCGCGTCTGAGCGCTCGCCCCCCGCTTCCCTGATGCTGCGCCACACCTCCTTCAGGTGTTCACTTTTAGCGGTGTCCTGCTCGATTCGCTTGTTGAAGTGGCCAAGTCTGATTCCGACTTCCACCCGCTGCCATAGCTCTGAGGGCGCCACTCCTGTCCCTCTCTGCATTCCGGCTGCCCCCGTTACACTGGTCCCTCGCCAGCCGTAGCGAGCGTCGAAAATGATCGGTTCCGACCTGCCTGGACGGGATGCGACGTAAACATTCGTGGCATCGCTGGCGATGGGATCGTGGGGGCGAACGATGCGCATGACCGCCCTCTGCGGCGCTGATGCATCAAGATCATGCAAGACCTGATAGGCCTGATTCTCGATCTGCACATAGAGTTTGCCGTTGAAGCGCAACAGGCCATCGCCGTCCGGCTCGGCCGTGCTGAAATCCAGATCGGTGCGAAACGCCTCGAGCCGGCTCGGGGATAGCGGATAGGTCGATGGCGCCCAGGTATCGACGGGTTGCCAGAGACGGCTCTCGACATCGAACTGCAACAGCGGACCAGACGGGTGTAATTCGCTGGGCAATTTCGCCCGGTAAAGACCGCTGGCGGGGTCCAGACCGACCTGCACGGTGCCACCCTCAGGCACTTGGACATACTGACGTCCCTTAAGCGTCGAAATGCCTTCGGCATTGGCTGACGGCAACACGACCAGCGAAGTGATCCAGTAATCTCCCAAGGGCCGCTCATGCACAACTGCAGCCGATTCGGCGGCCGCTGTCGTGCTGACCGTTGCCCGCGCAGGCACGGAGGTAATGCGGTTGAGTCCGTGATCGATCGATGTCGATACCGTTGTGGGAGTCGGGCGTGTGGGAATTCTGTGCCCCGGTCCGCCATCGAAAAGCGCCGTGAAACCAGGCCGGGTGATCGAATAATCGGGTCGCGGGTTATGAACCGAGACGGTCGTGATGCCTCTGGTTGGCGGTTTGGGTGCCATTGCCTGTCTTCCTTTGCGTTTAATGCCCCGCTGCTCTTGGGAGTGCGACGGGCGGGCGGCTTCCTTGCCGTTTCGTGCGTCGTGCGTTCAACAAAAACGCGTAATGTGTGGCGGGTTGGCGGCGCGAGAGCAGCGCACAGAGAAACCGACCACCGTCGTCGGAATTGGTCAAAATTTGTGCTATATTCCGCGCCCGCGATTTTTCACTTCAACACCGGTCGTCGACATGCAAGCAGCCAAGCCGTTATTTGACTATCCAAAATATTGGGCCGAATGTTTCGGGCCAGCGCCATTCCTGCCGATGAGCAGGGAGGAGATGGATCAGCTCGGCTGGGATTCGTGCGACATCATCATTGTTACCGGTGATGCCTACGTCGATCATCCGTCGTTCGGCATGGCGATCATCGGCCGGCTGCTGGAGTCGCAAGGCTTCCGCGTCGGGATCATCGCGCAGCCGAACTGGCAGTCCAAAGACGACTTCATGAAGCTCGGCGAGCCGAACCTGTTCTTCGGCGTCGCGGCGGGCAACATGGACTCGATGATCAACCGCTACACCGCGGACAAGAAAATCCGTTCCGATGACGCGTATACCCCCGGCGGCATGGCCGGCAAGCGTCCGGATCGCGCCAGCCTGGTTTACAGCCAGCGCTGCAAGGAAGCCTACAAGCACGTGCCGATCGTGCTCGGCGGCATCGAAGCCTCGCTGCGCCGCATCGCCCACTACGACTATTGGCAGGATCGCGTGCGCAACTCGATCCTGATCGACGCCAGCGCCGACATTCTGCTGTACGGCAACGCCGAGCGCGCGATTGTCGAAGTTGCCCAGCGCCTGTCGTGGGGCCACAAGATCGAAGACATCACCGATGTGCGCGGCACCGCGTTCATCCGTCGCGACACGCCGCAGGGCTGGTACGAAGTCGACTCCACGCGCATCGACCGTCCGGGCAAGGTCGACAAGATCATCAACCCGTACGTGAATACCCAGGACACCCAGGCCTGCGCCATCGAGCAGGAAAAAGGCCCGGTCGAAGATCCGCAGGAAGCCAAGGTCGTGCAGATCCTGGCCAGCCCGCGCATGACCCGCGACAAGACCGTGATCCGCCTGCCGTCGATGGAGAAGGTGCGTAACGACCCGGTTTTGTACGCCCACGCCAACCGCGTGTTGCACCTGGAAACCAACCCGGGCAACGCCCGTGCGCTGGTGCAGAAGCATGGCGAGCTCGATGTCTGGTTCAACCCGCCGCCGATTCCGATGACCACTGAAGAAATGGACTACGTGTTCGGCATGCCTTACGCCCGTGTGCCGCACCCGGCGTACGGCAAGGAGAAGATCCCGGCGTACGACATGATCCGTTTCTCGGTGAACATCATGCGTGGCTGCTTTGGTGGCTGCACCTTCTGCTCGATCACCGAGCACGAAGGGCGGATCATCCAGAACCGTTCCGAAGAGTCGATCATTCGCGAAATCGAAGAGATCCGCGACAAGGTGCCGGGTTTCACCGGGGTCATTTCCGACCTCGGCGGCCCGACTGCGAACATGTACCGCATCGCCTGCAAGAGCCCGGAAATCGAATCCGCGTGCCGCAAGCCGTCGTGCGTGTTCCCCGGTATCTGCCCGAACCTGAACACCGACCACTCGTCGCTGATCCAGCTGTATCGCAGCGCCCGTGCCCTGCCGGGTGTGAAGAAGATTCTGATCGCCTCCGGTTTGCGTTACGACCTCGCCGTCGAGTCGCCGGAGTACGTCAAGGAGCTGGTGACCCACCACGTCGGCGGTTACCTGAAGATCGCCCCGGAGCACACCGAGGAAGGTCCGCTCAACCAGATGATGAAACCGGGCATCGGCAGCTATGACAAGTTCAAGCGCATGTTCGAGAAGTACACCAAGGAAGCGGGCAAGGAGCAGTACCTGATTCCGTACTTCATCGCCGCCCACCCGGGCACCACCGACGAAGACATGATGAACCTCGCCCTGTGGCTCAAGGGCAATGGCTTCCGCGCCGACCAGGTGCAGGCGTTCTATCCGTCGCCGATGGCCACCGCTACGGCGATGTACCACTCGGGCAAGAACCCGCTGCGCAAGGTGACGTACAAGAGCGACGGCGTGACCATCGTCAAGAGCGAAGATCAGCGTCGTCTGCACAAGGCGTTCCTGCGTTATCACGACCCGAAAGGCTGGCCGATGCTGCGTGAAGCGCTGATCCGCATGGGCCGCGCCGATCTGATCGGCCCGGACAAGGATCAACTGATCCCGGCGCATCAGCCGGCCACCGACAGCTACCAGAGCGCCCGTCGCAAGAACTCGACGCCGGCCGGCAGCCACAAGGTCGCCAAAGAGAAGACCACCAAGATTCTCACTCAGCACACCGGTCTGCCGCCGCGTGCCAGTGATGGCGGTAATCCGTGGGACAAGCGTGAACAGGCCAAGGCTGCGGCATTCGCCCGCAACCAGCAGGCGGCCAAGGAACGCAAGGATGCGGCCAAAGGCAAAGGGCCGAAGCCGACACGCAAGCCGGTCGTGCCGCGCTAAACACTGCTTGAGCTGAACAGAACGCCAACCTTCGGGTTGGCGTTTTGCATTTCAGGCCTCAGGAAATGCAGTGAGCCCACTGGCCCCATCGCTGGCAAGCCAGCTCCCACAGGGATCTTTAGTGGCCGCCGTTCTGTGAGCGACAGAGAAACCTGTGGGAGCTGGCTTGCCAGCGATGGGGCCCGTTCAGACACTTCCATCAATGACTGCCTGCCACAAATAGAAGCAAACTCGCCAAAGCATTTCCTCGCATCGCCCGGTTTTGGTGCTGTACTGCCTTGAGCATTTCGCGAAAGCGCGCAAGCCTGTGCATGGCATAAGTCTTGCGCGCTTTCCCATACGCCCAAGGCTCGCAGGAGGCACGCCGTGTCGATTCATGTCGCATTGCATCACGTCACGCATTATCGCTACGACCGCGCTGTCGAACTCGGCCCGCAGATCGTCCGCCTGCGCCCGGCGCCCCACAGCCGCACGCGAATTCTTTCCTATGCGCTGAAAGTCTCGCCCGAGCAGCATTTCATCAACTGGCAGCAAGACCCCCAGGGCAATTACCTGGCACGTCTGGTGTTCCCCGAGAAAACCGCAGAGCTGCGCATCGAAGTCGATCTGGTAGCGGAAATGGCGGTGTTCAATCCGTTCGATTTCTTCCTCGAACCGTACGCCGAGCGAATCCCGTTCAGCTACGCCGCCGACGAGCGCAAGGAGTTGGCGCCGTACCTCGAAACCCTGCCGCTGACGCCAACGTTCAAGGCTTACCTGGACAGCATCGACCGCACGCCACTGCCGGCGGTGGATTTTCTGGTGGCGCTCAATCAGCGCCTCAGCGAAGACATCGGCTACCTGATCCGCATGGAGCCCGGCGTGCAGACTCCGGAGCACACACTGCAACACGCCTCCGGTTCCTGCCGTGATTCGGCATGGTTGCTGGTGCAGCTGTTGCGCAATCTCGGTCTGGCGGCGCGGTTTGTTTCCGGCTACCTGATTCAACTGACCGCCGACGTGAAAAGCCTCGACGGCCCGTCCGGCACCGAAGTCGACTTCACCGACCTGCACGCCTGGTGCGAGGTGTATTTGCCGGGTGCCGGCTGGATCGGCCTCGACGCCACGTCCGGGTTGTTCGCCGGGGAAGGGCATATTCCGTTGGCGTGCAGTCCCGATCCGTCCTCGGCGGCGCCGATCAGTGGTCTGGTCGAACCTTGCGAGACGCAGTTCAGCCACGAAATGTCGGTCGAGCGAATCTGGGAAGCGCCACGTGTCACCAAGCCCTACACCGATGAACAGTGGCGGGCGATCCAGGCGCTGGGGCGGCAGATCGATGCCGACCTGCTTGAAGGCGATGTGCGCCTGACCATGGGCGGCGAGCCGACTTTCGTCTCCATCGACGACCCGGACGGCGCCGAATGGAACACTGCCGCCCTGGGACCGGACAAGCGTCGACTGTCCGCCGAACTGTACCAGCGCATGCGCAAGCAGTACGCGCCGAAGGGGCTGGTGCATTTCGGCCAGGGCAAGTGGTATCCCGGCGAGCAGTTGCCGCGCTGGTCGCTCAATTGCTATTGGCGCCGCGACGGTCAGCCGATCTGGCACAACGACGCATTGATCGCCGACGAACAGCAGGACTACGGCGCCGACGGCGAATTGGCCGGACGCTTTCTCGCCAGCGTCGCCGAGCGCCTGAAGTTGCCTGCACGCTTCGTCTTCCCGGCTTACGAGGATCATCTCTATTACCTCTGGCGTGAGGGCGCGTTGCCCGGCAACGTCAGCGCCGAAGATTCGCGTCTGGAAGAGCCATTGGAGCGTGCGCGGTTGCGCAAGGTCTTCAGTCAGGGTCTGAACAAGGTGATCGGCCAGGTGCTGCCGCTGGCGCGCACAGCCAAGGGCGATCAATGGCAGAGCGGGCGTTGGTATCTGCGCGATGAGCACTGTCGCTTGGTGCCCGGGGATTCGCCGCTGGGTTATCGCTTGCCGCTGGCGTCGCAGCCGTGGGTGAAAGCGGCGGAATATCCGTTCATCCATCCCAACGATCCGAATCAGGACTTCGCTGAACTGCCGGATCCTGCGCAGCTTGGTGTTCACGGCGAACCTGCTGCGCTGGATGAGCGGGTGCCGAAAATCGATGAGTCCGCCGACTGGCTGACCCGCACCGCATTCTGCGCCGAAGCCCGCGAAGGGCGGCTGTATCTGTTCATGCCGCCGCTGGAGCGGGTCGAGGATTATCTGGAACTGGTCTCGGCCATTGAGGCCACCGCCGAAGAACTGCACTGCCCGGTACTGCTGGAAGGCTATGAACCGCCGGGTGATCCGCGCCTGAGCAATTTCCGTGTCACTCCGGACCCGGGCGTGATCGAGGTCAACGTGCAGCCATCGGCAAGCTGGGACGAGTTGGTCGAGCGCACCGAGTTTCTCTATGAACAGGCGCGGCAAACCCGCCTGACCACCGAAAAGTTCATGATCGACGGGCGCCACACCGGCACCGGCGGCGGTAATCATTTCGTACTCGGCGGCGCGACACCGGCGGACTCACCGTTTCTGCGGCGGCCGGATCTGCTGCGCAGTCTGATCAGCTACTGGCACAACCATCCTTCGCTGTCGTACCTGTTTTCCGGCCTCTTCATCGGCCCGACATCCCAGGCACCACGCGTCGACGAGGCGCGTAATGACGCCTTGTACGAACTGGAAATCGCTTTCGCGCAGATGCCGGAACCGGGCGAGGAATGTGCACCGTGGCTGGTCGATCGACTGTTGCGCAATCTGCTGATCGACGTCACCGGCAATACCCATCGCGCCGAATTCTGCATCGACAAACTGTATTCACCGGACGGCGCCACCGGGCGTCTCGGCTTGTTGGAACTGCGCGCTTTTGAAATGCCGCCCCATGCGCGCATGAGTCTGGCTCAGCAGTTGTTGCTGCGGGCACTGGTCGCGCGCTTTTGGCGCGAGCCTTATGCGCCGGCGAAACTGGCACGCTGGGGCACCGAGCTGCACGACCGTTTCCTGCTGCCGCACTTTATTGAACAGGATTTCGCCGACGTCATCGTCGAACTGAACAACGCCGGTTATCCGCTGCGTGCGGAATGGTTTGCCGCACATCTGGAGTTTCGTTTTCCCAAGGTCGGTGACTACGCCGTCAATGGCATCGAGCTGGAGCTGCGTCAGGCGCTCGAACCCTGGCATGTGCTGGGCGAGGAGGGCTCGGCGGGCGGCACGGTGCGCTACGTCGATTCATCGCTGGAGCGCTTGCAGGTCAAACTCAACGGCTTGCCGCCACAGCGCTATCTGCTGACTTGCAATGGCGTCGCGGTGCCGTTGCACCCGACCGGGCGGGTGGGTGAGTTTGTCGCCGGGGTGCGCTTTCGGGCGTGGCAACCAGCCAACTGCCTGCATCCGACCATAGCGGTGCACGCGCCGTTGGTGTTCGACCTGCTCGATACCTGGATGGGGCGTTCGCTGGGTGGTTGCCAGTACCACGTCGCCCATCCCGGTGGGCGCAATTACGAGACCTTGCCGGTCAATGCCAATGAAGCGGAGAGCCGGCGCATGGCGCGGTTTTTCCGCCTCGGACACACGCCGGGGAAACTTCCCGTACCCAAGGTTGAAATCAATCACGAGCTACCGATGACCATCGACCTGCGCCGTTACTAGAGCCTACGCAATACGCGGATTTTTCGTATATCCGCGTGTCATGTGCCTGCGTTAGTCTGACCGTTCCCTGCTGTCTGCCGAGCTTTCCATGCCTGACCTGTTAGACCGCTACCCGCTGACTGCGGGCACCTATCACGAACTGCTCGACGGCAGCGGCGCAGTGCGTGCGCATTGGCAGCGCCTGTTCGATCAGTTGCAGCGCAGCAGCCCGGTGCAACTGGTGCAGCGTCAGGCCTTGCTGGCGCGGCAGATTCAGGAAAACGGCGTCACCTATAACGTCTATGCCGATCCCAAGGGCGCTGACCGGCCGTGGGAGCTGGATCTGCTGCCCCATGTCATTGCGGCTGATGAATGGCAGCAATTGTCCGCCGGCATCGCTCAGCGTGCGCGCTTGCTCAATGCAGTGCTGGCGGATCTGTACGGTCCGCAGCGGTTGATCAGCGAAGGCCTGCTGCCCGCCGAGCTGGTATTCGGGCACAACAATTTTCTCTGGCCCTGTCAGGGCATTGCCCCGCCCGAGTCAGCTTTTTTGCATTTGTATGCCGTGGATCTGGCGCGCACGCCGGATGGTCGCTGGTGGGTCACTGCCGATCGCACCCAGGCGCCGTCCGGGGCCGGCTATGCGCTGGAAAACCGCACCATCGTCTCCCGCGCCTTTCCCGATTTGTACCGTGATCTGAAGGTTCAGCATCTGGCCGGTTTCTTCCGCACCTTGCAGGAAACCCTGGCCCGTCAGGCACCGCAGGGCGATGACGCACCGCTGGTGGTGCTGCTGACACCGGGGCGGTTCAATGAAAGTTATTTCGAGCACCTGTATCTGGCGCGCCAGCTCGGTTATCCGCTGGTCGAGGGCGGCGATCTGACGGTGCGCAATGCCACGGTGTATTTGAAAACCCTCAGTGGCCTGCGCCGGGTGCACGCGATCATGCGCCGCCTCGACGATGATTTCTGCGACCCGCTGGAACTGCGTACCGACTCGGCGCTCGGGGTCCCCGGTCTGCTTGAGGCGGTGCGTCAGGGGCGGGTGCTGGTGGCCAATGCGCTAGGCAGCGGGGTACTGGAATCGCCGGGGCTGCTGGGGTTTTTGCCGAAGATCAATCAATACCTGTTCGGCGAAGAACTGATACTGCCGTCGATCGCCACCTGGTGGTGCGGTGAAGCGCCAGTGCTGGCGCAAGCGCTGGAAAAACTTCCGGAGCTGCTGATCAAACCGGCGTTCCCGTCGCAGAGTTTCGCGCCTGTTTTCGGCCGTGATTTGAGTGACAGTCAGCGCCTCGAGCTGGCGCAGCGTATGCAGGCACGGCCTTATGCCTACGTCGCGCAAGAACTCGCACAACTGTCGCAGGCGCCGGTCTGGCAAGCCGAGGACGGTCATCTGCAACCCCGCGCGATCGGCATGCGCATGTATGCGGTGGCCAGCCACGACGGCTACCGCGTGTTGCCGGGTGGTCTGACACGAGTGGCGGCCGACGCCGATGCCGAGGTGGTGTCGATGCAGCGCGGCGGGGCAAGCAAGGACACCTGGGTGCTCAGCGATCGTGCGCCAAGTGGCGAGCAGTGGAAGGCGCAACGCAGTGTCGGCGTGCACGATCTGGTGCGGCGCGATCCATATCTGCCGTCGCGGGTGGTTGAGAACCTGTTCTGGTTCGGTCGCTACTGCGAGCGCTGTGACGACAGTGCGCGGCTGCTGCGCATCATGCTCACGCGTTACGTCGATGGCGATGATCCGCAGGCGCTGCAAGCAGCGGTCGATCTCGGCGAGCGGCTGGCGCTGTTGCCGGATGAGGGCGAACTGCCGGAGCGCCTGCTCGCTGCGATGCTGGGCGAGGATTGGTCGTTCAGCCTGCGCTCCAATTTGCAACGCCTGCAATGGGCCGCCTCGCAAGTGCGCGGCAAGCTGTCCCGGGAAAACTGGCAGGCGCTGGTCGAATTGCAGCGCGAGGCGCTGGAGCTGGAAGTCGATGAACCGGACTTCGGCGAACTGCTGGATTTCCTCAACCGTCTGGTGATGTCGCTGGCAGCGCTGTCGGGGTTTGCCCTGGATGACATGACCCGCGACGAAGGCTGGCGTTTTCTGATGATTGGCCGGCGCATCGAACGCCTGCAATTTCTCAGCAGCAGCCTCGCCGCATTTCTGCGCGGTGCGGGTGCTTTCGATCAGGCCGGGCTGGAGTGGTTGCTGGAGTTGGGTAACAGCAGCATCACCTATCGCTCGCGCTATCTGGCGGTGGCGCAATTGATTCCGGTGCTGGATTTGCTGCTGCTGGATGAGCAGAACCCCCACGCAGTGTTGTTTCAGCTGAAACTGGTCACCCGCACGCTGAAACGCCTGAACGACGATTTCGCCGCGCCTCGGGAAACCGCGCTGCCGCAACTGGTCGAGCGCCTGTCGCGGTTTGATCTCGGTTGTCTGGAAAATCCTTTGTTCGGCAAATCCAGCGTACGTGCCGCGCTGGATGGTCTGGCCGATCTGTTGCAGGACATCGCCGAAGCCAGCGGCCAGGTATCGGATCGTCTGGCCCTGCGCCATTTCGCCCATGTCGATGATGTCAGCCAGCGAACGGTGTCCGTGTGATGAGCGCTCAATATCAGATCTTCCACGACACCTGTTATCACTACGACAGCCCGGTCTCCCTCGCGCAGCAACTGGCGCACTTGTGGCCGCGCGAATGCAGCTTGCAGCGCTGCACCGAGCAGCAGTTGTTGATCAGTCCCGAGCCGACCATGCGCCGTGATGAACTGGACGTGTTTGGCAATCCGTTGACGCGTCTGGCATTTGAACGGCCCCATGACCAATTGCAGGTCAACGCCCGGCTGACGGTCGAGGTGCTGGCGCGGCCGGCGCTGGATTTCAACCAGTCGCCAGCGTGGGAGCAGACCCGCGATGCGCTGACCTACAGCAGTCAGCCGCTGTCCGCCGACTTGCTCGAAGCCTGTCGCTACCGGTTCCAGTCGCCTTATGTGCATTTGAAGCGCAGCTTCGTCGAGTTCTCGCAAAGCTGTTTTCCGCCAGGGCGACCGTTGCTGCTCGGGGTGCAGGCGCTGATGCAGAAGATCTTCAGCGAATTCACCTTCGATGCCGAAGCCACCCAGGTGGCGACGCCGCTGGTGGAAGTGCTGGAGCGTCGACGCGGCGTCTGTCAGGACTTCGCTCATCTGATGCTGGCCTGTGTGCGCTCGCGCGGTCTGGCGGCGCGTTATGTCAGCGGCTACCTGCTCACCCAGCCGCCGCCGGGGCAGCCACGCCTGATCGGCGCCGACGCCTCGCATGCGTGGGTATCGGTGTTCTGTCCGGTATCGGGCTGGGTGGATTTCGATCCGACCAACAATGTGCAGCCGGCGCTGGAACACATCACGCTGGCGTGGGGAAGGGATTTCTCCGATGTGTCGCCGCTGCGTGGGGTGATTCTCGGTGGCGGTAATCACGACCCGGAAGTGCGGGTTACGGTGATGCCCTTCAATGAGCGATAAAATACCCTGTGGGAGCGGGCTTGCCCGCGATGACGGAGTGTCTGTGACGACGTT